>CAJOMI010000047.1 GCA_905235545.1 uncultured Lachnospiraceae bacterium
GTTCCTCTTCTCTTCATAGAGTTTCTCATCCGCACGGTTCAACATTTCTTTGATGTTCATTGATTTTGATATAACGAATTCATGCACTCCGATACTCATGTCCACATAATATGGCTTGTCGCACTGCTCATTAAATTCCTTAATCTTCTGCTGTATACGTTGTTTAATACGTTCACCGGAAGTCTCCTCACCGATGATTGCAAATACCGCAAATTCATCGCCTCCCATACGACCGATCACATCCGTTCCGCGGAAAGAACCGGTGAGAACCCTTACACTGGATTTCAAGGCAAAATCGCCTTCTTCATGGCCAAATTCATCATTAACCAGTTTCAGACAATCCATGTCAGCATAGAGCGTAATCGCCTTTTTGCCATAATTATCTGCATCGTCCAACAAATCTTTCGTCTTTTGGAAAAATCCTCTTCGATTGAATACTCCGGTCATCGGATCCAATCGACTCATTTCATTCAACACTTTATTGGTTTCGACCGCTTTGGCAAGATTACTTTCCAAATCCTGCCTGATCGCAATCTGTTCCTTCATAATATGCAAAACATCGATGGATACGCTAAGCTGAGTTGCAATTTGTACGGCAACCTGAAATAGCTGCAGATCCGATTCTACCATAAAAAAGCCATACTGCTTCTCCTTGGAATAAAGTGTAAGCACCAACATATTATACCGTCGTTCTTTCGGCAAAAAACGGGATGAAAAAATATCTTTTAGACCAGATTTTTCCGAATAATATGTACATGAATCATTTATACCCTGATTATAATCACTGTATCCTCTTGAATATAAATGATTCAGAACTTCTTTATCTTTTGTTTTAGCGATATTTTGAGGATTTTCCAAGAGATGAATATAACCTGACGAAAAGCCTACCTGCTGTATTCTTCTCAGAACATCGTTGTAATGATCATCCTCTTCTCCGGAGCGTTGCAGTAAATCCGTACTCATATTTAAAACAATACCTTCAAACAGCCTCTTTTTAAAATTCTGATCATCCTTCTGTGGATTCACCTGACTCAAAAGTTCCCTGCTCAACATGGATACTTGTTCCATAAGGAACAACTTGTCCTCAGTTTTCTTAAGTTTTTTACTCATATAATCATATAAAATCCGATTGACGAAAAAAATACTGTCCAGACTGATATACCCATCCACATACAACATCAGATACCGCGAATATTCGTCTTTAAATTCCTCAACATCCTTTCGCAGAATGCCGTCTTCATTCGCCAAATGAAGATAATACTCAAAATAGCGCACAAATATCTCCGTTGCAATATCGGCCTGTGCTTCACTTACGGTACTATCACAAAAATACCGTCTCAAATTCTCTGCCAATGTCCACGCCAGATCCGCTGAATCCGTATGCATCAAAATATCCAGAATATTTTGAACAAGGATCGGATTACTACATCCACAAGAGTTTCTCACAATCAATTTCGTTCCGCTACACACTTTATTTTTCTTACCTGCAATGGCATTCGGAATTTCCATAACAGCCCTGTATGCAATCTCTTTGACATCCACCCTAACAGAAGTCAGATGCGGATTCAGCATCATTGTAAGCGAATTGTCGTCAAACCCTGTCACCAAAATATCCTTTCCCGGTTGCAGACCCATGCTCTTCATCGCTTCATATCCACCAGCTGCCATACAATCATTGGCATATAAGATTGCCTCGATATCAGGGTGTCTTTTTATTAATTCTTTTGTTATGTCCGTACAGAATTCCGAAAAGTCGCCATAAACGATCCAATCGTCTGAGCAATCCAGATTGTGACATTGCATAGACTCCTTATAACTCGTAAGCCGTTCCATCGCATCCAGATTGGAAACCGGTCCGCTGACAAATCCAATCTTGCTGCAATTATGCTCTTCTACCAAATGATCCACCAAATCTTTCATGCCTGATTTGTTATCGATCAGAAAACTGGAATAGCCTTCTTCTGTACCGGAAATCAGAATAACCGGAATATCTCCAAACTGAGCAAGAATTTCCTTTTTTCGCTTGTCGTCCACTCTGGAAGTGATCGTTCCATACTCAACAACCACTGCATCAAACGCATTCGTCTGCACACACGGATACGCTGCATTGTAATACGTCTCAATCATCGTACTCGCTTCTTCCTCGGAGTGCCTGTCATAGACGCCTCCCGGAAAAATAAATAGATTGGCATCCAATTGCTCGGCTGCCATCATAGCTCCCTCGCAGACAGAATATGAGAATTCCGTCTCCAAAATTCCACAAAAAAGTGCAATATTCATTCTTCGTCCCAAAACATTATTTTTATCCACTGTTATAACCTCACCAAACAATTTTTTATGGTTTATTATGCCCGGTTCTTCTGTGCGGATTTAAGAACGTTCCCTGCGTTCTTGTCGGAGAATGTGCTTAAACTTGTCTGATATCTTCATCTGCGCATTCCAATTAATTCTTTATGATTATTTATTATACCATTAGAAAACTGAAATTTCCAGTGATGATTTTTGCCTACGAATATTTTACACTAACGTTTACTTAAAAAAGAGTGGCGGAGCGTTTTTACTTTATAGGAGACGAGGTTTCCTATAAAGTAAAAATAAGCTGCACAATGTACAGCTTATTTCATATCATTACCTGCTTATTCAGCTTCCGTTGTCTCTGTTGCTTCCGTCTCTGTGCTCTCGTCGAGGTGATCAACCTGTTTTGCATTTTCCATGATGAAATCCATCACTTTCTCTGACATCAGACTCATCGTGAAATAATCCTCTCCAAGAATATCATACACTTCCTGTTCTGTCTCATAACCATAAGAATCCATATACTTCTTAAGTTCATCTTTTGCCTCTTCTTCAGTGACTTGGATTCCTTCTTTATCAGCTATGCAATAGATTACCATCTTTTGCTTGAGATACTCACCGACCGATTCTGTCAGACCGTTTTTCAATTCTTCCTCCGAATTAAATCCATTAGACTTAAGGACCTGTTCATAGGTATAACCGTAGCTTGCATAACTTTCCGCCATCTTTTTAAATTGATTGAAAGTCCGGTCTACTTCCTGCTTTGCTTCTTCTTCATCATATCCACTGACCGTACAATTATCCAACACTTTTTTATAGACATAATTCTTTGCTTCATACTCTGCAGCATTTTCATTTTCTTCAGCCTGATTGGTACGAATCCACTCTTTGTAGGCATCAATCGTGTCATAATCGGTATTCTCTTTCACAAATGCATCCGTCAATTCCGGAAGTTTCTGCTCCGAAACGGTATTGATCTTCACATCAAATGTGACCAGCTTTCCGGAAAGATCTGTGTTGTTCGGATACGGATCCGGAAATGTAAGTTCCAAAGTGACTTCTTCTCCCTTTTCATGTCCGATCAGACCATCTTCAAATCCATCAATGAAACTGTGGGATCCAATCTCCAAATCGGAGCCCTCTGCGCTTCCGCCTTCAAATTCAACGCCGTCCTGTTTGCCGACATAATCGATGTTAACAACATCTCCGCTCTCAATCGCTCTGTCAACTTCTTCCTTTTCTATATGCTGCTGCAACAGCTGGTCAATCTCGGAGTTCACAGAATCCTCTGTCACTTCTTGTACCTCTTTGGTGTATTCAATTCCCTTATAATCTCCCAATGTTACATATTTCTGATATGCCTTTGCCTTGCTGTTCCCGCCGCATCCGGTCATACCAAGTACCAGAACACCGGTCAGAATTACTGCGCTGATTCTTTGTTTTTTCATCTTTTCATTTCCTTCCATGATTCGTTTTATCATACATTTTATAATGTCCATATCATTGCATAGGAATCTGATGCCAATCCTGATGATAACATAACACAAAAAAATGCGTACACTCTTTTATATCACAAAAAAGAGCAAAAGAAAAGTCCCTTTCTGAAAGTTCACAAAAATACCATTTCTATAAAAAGGAAGCTTTTCGTATTCGTTTGATAATTTATGAGATTGTATACATGATATTGTGTTTTTTATTGTTTACATCATCTAGATAGAGTGTTATAATGAATTTGTTGCCGACAATAACAATAAGCACGGATCAGAAGTCCGGCAGGATGCAGGAATATGCAGATGAAGTTGTCGACATAATTTGACACACATTGCACCGGGATGTGCGATTGTTCGTGAATATTTGAACGGAATGGAAATTGCGGACGATACCGCTATCATTATATTTACAGAGAAGGAGTTAACAGGGTTATGAAAGTTATCAAACGAGACGGCAGCACTGTGCCATACGATCGGAGTAAGATCAAGATTGCCATACAAAAGGCAAACAGTGAAGTAGGACCGACAGAGAGAGTATCCGACGAAACAATTGAATTTATCATCTCCTGCATCGAATCCAAGAATCGATCCAGAATGTTGGTAGAAGATATTCAGGATATTATCGAGCAAAAACTCATGGATGAGAAGAAATTCGTATTAGCAAAAACGTATATCATCTATCGCTATTCCAGAGAATTGGTCCGCAAAGCCAATACGACGGATGATTCCATCCTGAGTCTGATTCAGAATCGCAACAAGGATGTTATGGAGGAGAACTCCAATAAGAATGCGACGGTGGCATCTACCCAGAGAGACCTGATCGCCGGTGAAGTGTCGAAGGATCTGACAAAGCGTGTCTTGCTTCCGGAGAAGATCTCCAAAGCACACGAAGAAGGAATCCTGCATTTCCATGATGCCGATTACTTCTTACAGCCGATCTTCAACTGCTGTCTGATCAATATCGGTGATATGTTAGATAACGGAACCGTCATGAACGGCAAATTGATCGAGAGTCCGAAGAGTTTTCAGGTAGCCTGTACCGTCATGACACAGATTATTTCTGCTGTTGCCAGCAGTCAGTACGGCGGACAGTCAGTGGATGTGCGCCACCTGGGCAAATATCTCAGAAAGTCTTATGTCAAGTTCAAGACCAAGATGACGGCCGAGTTTGGAGATACTCTTTCCGAAGAGACGATCGAAGCCATGGTTCAGGAACGTCTGAACGATGAACTTCGCTCCGGTGTCCAGACCATCCAGTATCAGATCAATACATTGATGACAACCAACGGACAGTCTCCATTTGTCACCCTGTTCCTCAATCTGGATAAGGATGATGAATATATCAAAGAGAATGCCATGATCATAGAAGAGATTTTAAGACAGCGTATGGAGGGAATCAAGAATGAAAAGGGCGTTTACGTTACCCCTGCTTTCCCGAAGCTCATCTATGTACTTGACGAGCACAACTGTCTGAAGGGCGGTGAGTACGACTATATCACAGAACTCGCGGTCAAATGTTCTGCAAAGCGTCTGTATCCGGATTACATTTCCGCAAAGAAAATGCGCGAGAACTATGAAGGCAATGTATTCTCCTGTATGGGCTGTCGTTCTTTCCTGACACCGTGGAAAGACGAGAACGGCAACTACAAGTTTGAAGGACGTTTCAATCAGGGTGTAGTTAGTCTCAATCTGCCGCAGATCGGCATCATTGCCGCCGGCGATGAGGAGAAATTCTGGAGCCTGTTGGAAGAACGTCTGGATCTCTGCTATGAAGCTCTGATGTGCCGTCACAATGCACTGAAGGGAATCACTTCCGACGTCAGCCCGGTACACTGGCAGTATGGTGCGATTGCAAGACTTCCTAAGGGCGCACCGATCGACGATTTATTGATGAACGGTTATTCTACGATTTCGTTGGGATATATCGGCTTATACGAAGTGACCAGGCTGATGAAAGGATGCTCTCACACAGAGTCGGAAGGACAGGAATTTGCCCTTCGGGTGATGAATCGTCTCCGCGCCGCTACCGATGAATGGAAGGCCGAGACCGGCATCGCATTCGGTCTTTACGGAAGCCCGGCAGAGTCCCTCTGCTACCGCTTCGCCCGTATTGACTTAGAGCGTTTCGGAAGCATCAAAGACATCACAGACAAGGGATACTACACCAACTCCTACCATGTTGATGTCCGTGAGGAGATTGACGCATTTAGCAAATTCCGCTTTGAAAGCCAGTTCCAGAAGATTTCTTCCGGCGGTGCGATCTCTTATGTGGAGATTCCGAATATGCGGAACAATCTGGATGCACTTGCCGAGATCGTCCGTTTTATATATGATAACATCCAGTATGCGGAGTTCAACACGAAGTCTGACTACTGTCATGAATGCGGATACGACGGCGAGATTATCATCAACGATCAGAATGAATGGGAATGTCCGCAATGCGGCAACAAAGATCATGCAAAAATGAATGTTACCAGAAGAACCTGTGGTTATCTCGGTGAGAATTTCTGGAATGTGGGAAAGACCAAAGAGATCAAAGCCCGTGTTCTGCACATCTGATACCACAGATTAGGAATCAGACATATTTCAACATCTGCGAGAATACACATGGATCTGCAAATGAAGCTTTGGAGCTTTCACAGAGCGAATCCTGTGTAATTCCCGCAAATCAAGACTTTTATTATACAAGGTGGCAATATTTATGAATTATGCAACAATAAAAAAATATGACATTGCAAATGGTCCCGGCGTGCGTGTCAGCCTGTTTGTCAGTGGATGTACCCATCATTGCCCGGGATGTTTCAATCCGGAAACCTGGGACTTTAACTATGGCAAACCGTTTACCGACGAAGTGATCCGGGAAATTCTGGAAGCGATGGAACCTTCTTATATACACGGATTTTCACTGCTTGGCGGAGAGCCCTTCGAACACGTGAATCAAATCGCTGTCCTCCCCCTCTTAAAGGAGATTAAAAAGCGCTATCCCGAGAAAGATATCTGGTGCTATACCGGATATGACTTTGAAAAAGATCTTTTAAATGATATGGCACAACAATGGAGTGAGACTTATGATATGCTGTCCTGCATTGACATTCTCGTAGACGGTGAATTTGAACAGGATAAAAAGAATCTCTCGCTCCGTTTTCGAGGTTCGTCCAATCAACGGATCATTGATGTGCCACAATCCTTGCATGAGCATTCCGTTATCCTCTGGGATGATACCAAAGATTTTTCCGTCTATTGACTGCGAGAGCAATTCTTCAAGAACGCTTCCAACGTTCTTGCTGCAGAATGTGCTTAAGCATAGAAATGGGCATTTTCTCCAACGAGATAAACAATTATGAATACATACAAAATGCAAATTATAAATAATATTTGCATTTCGAAAACGCAGAATCGATTGAAAAACCAGAAAGGTAGATATATTATGTTAACTTCCAATGTTCCAATCAAAAAATTACGACCGGACGCTATGATACCAACCTACGGATCCCAATGTGCTGCCGGTGCGGATTTATATGCATGTATTGACGAATCAACGACTTTTGATCCGGGTGAGACCAAGCTGATCCCGACCGGACTTGCCATGGAAATTCCTTCCGGATATGCCGGTCTCATATATGCAAGAAGTGGTTTGGCGTCAAAGAAAGGGTTGGCTCCCGCCAACAAAGTAGGTGTCATTGATTCCGATTACCGTGGGGAAATTCTTGTGGCACTGCACAACCACGGAACGACACCGGTATCCATCGAGCCAAAGGAGCGCATTGCCCAATTGGTCATTACCCCATATTTGACCGCTCATTTTGATATTACGGATGAGCTCAGTGATACGACTCGTGGGGAAGGCGGTTTCGGTTCTACCGGTCGCCAATGATCAACATACAAAACGCTCCCAGTGTTTCTGCTGTGGAATGCGCACAAAAGATCAAAAAAACGGTTTTAGGAGTCCTAAAACCGTTTTTTAAATATCCTGATTAAGTTATGATCAATGCCATCGTGCTTTTTCAAATTCACACGATTTTCCTATGCTCCATCACATATTCCACTTCTCTTTTCTGAAGTTCGTTCATGTCTTCCGGCATATTCTTCGCCAACTGTTCTGCCTCTTCCACAGAAATCAAATCTCTAAGCTGAACCCGATGATGTTCTACCGGAATATATGCCACCTTGCTCTTGTCAAATACGGAACGCAATCCATAATAGAGTACCTGATCTCCGTTCTTCGCGGCCAGTTTGGTCAACTCCGCCACCTGGCAAACTCCTAGCGTCTCACTGTATATAATTTCCTTCTTCTCATACATATCGAATCCTTTCTCCGTATGCTCTCCCATTTCACTGTCATTCCGGAATACTCCATGCGTTCTTGCTGCAGAATGCGCATAATCTTCGCTGACATATTCATCTATGTTTTCCTACGAGTTGCCAGATACACATCCAGAATTCTACTCTTCCGACTTGAATTTACCGTATGCTTTCCCGAGTTCCAGTTCCTTCCCTTTGTACGCCGCCATTTCACTGACTGACATAATCTGATAGCCCTGCTCTTTCAATTTGGGAACGACAATCTCAACCGCATCTGCTGTGGAGTCATAAATGTCATGCATCAATACAATATCGCCATCCTTCACTGACGATAGAATATTATCCGCAATCTTCTGGGCATCACGGCTATCCCAATCTTCCGTGTCCAGATCCCAAAGAACCACGGGTTCCTGCAATGCATTCAAAAGATTATCGTCATAAGCCCCATACGGAGGTCGGATCACAGTTGTATCCTCTCCTATCGCTTTATTCACTGCACGATTTGTCTTATCAATCTGTTCCTGTGCCTCTTCCCACGAAATTGATGTGAGATTGGCGTGTCCATAAGTATGATTTCCAATTTCACATCCGGCAGATGCAATCGCTTTCAAAGTATCCGGATATTTCTCCGCATTTGAACCCACTACAAAAAAAGTCGCATGGGAATAATTCTCTGTCAGTGTTTTCAATATCCTCTCTGTATTTTCCGGATTCGGTCCATCATCAAAAGTAAAGGCTATCATTGGTGCATTTACATCGATATCATCCGGATTACTCTCTCCAAAACTTCGAAATCTATAATAGGTCAAAAACGTTCCCCCTGACGTAACGGGAGTGGCTTCTTCCATATATTCAATTAATTACCGGTTTATTCTTAAGCTTGCGATACCATTTGCGCAACGGACTCCCTGATGGAATCTGTGCAGCCAGCAATACAAGTATACTTGCACATAGAATAAATCCTATCTGCCATCTATCGATGATTCTCTTTGTCTTCATATTTTTCATTCCTCTTTGGCTGATTTCACTTTGCCTATTCAGTATAGCACAAAAACCAAAGAATGCTATCCCCAATTCCTTATTTTTTTCTTAAAATTAAGAATTCGGTTCATTGTTTACAATGAGAGTCTGATAGCCCAAACCCTGTAAGCGCTGTTCTAATAACCTGGCATCTTCCAGTGTACTTACATCGCCCACTATCACTGCATAGTATTCCCGCCATTCCCTGATCTGTGCGGAATATCCCTGACTGACAACCTGGCGCAATGCATACTCTGCGTTTTCATATCTGCGATACAGACCAATCTGCACACCGAAGGTCCGGGCTGTCTGATTGGACGATACTGCATTTCGGATACCCGATGCGATCGCATCAGCTATCGCATCAAATTTTTCATCAAAAATCCGATTATCAGCGTCCGTATTCAAAAATCCCGTTTCCACTAAAACAGCCGGCATAGCCGTTCTTTTCAGTACAACCAGATTCGGTCTGACCGAAATGCCCAGATTATTAAAACCTACAGCCTCCAATTCCTTGTTGATACTCCCTGCAATCTGTGCAGGCATTCCCGCATCACGGTAAACCAGCGTCTGTACTCCACTGTAGGTATTGGCATCGGGGCTGGCATTGCGATGAAAGGATATAAAATAATCCCCATTGCTCTCATTCGCAAGATTTGCCTTGTCAATTGGTCGCTGATACACATCTGTCGTTCTTGTAAACACAACCGGAAAACCTTCCTGCTGCAATCGCTCTCCTACAGCAAGTGCAAGCCTGAGATTATCATCTTTCTCTCTTCTTCCATCATAGGTTGCACCATTATCGTATCCACCGTGCCCGGAATCTAAAATAATCGTCGGTTCCATAACCGGCCTCCCGATTTCTTCACCTTATTATATGCACAATTTCTCAATCTGTGTTTGTACACATTCCATTATCCAATTGCAACGATCACGCCTCCGTCGCCGGCATACAATGTGCTGATTCCCCTTGTATCAATGATCATAGACTTTTTAAACGGATAACGGGAAAGCAATTCACGTTCTAAATCTTTCGCCCGTTCCTTACAATTACAATGTGAAACGATAAGCACTTTCTCTGCCAGATTATGTCCCGTCTCACCCACATAATCTATCATTTTCCCAATTGCCTTTTTCATACCTCTTGCCTGACCGATCTGAACAATATTCCCATTATCGCCCCGTAAATAAGGCTTGACGTCAAGTGCAGATGCCACCAACGCTTTCACTCCGGTCAGTCGTCCATTCTTGCGAAGCGCCTCCAGGGATTCTAACACGAAAAGTGTCTGCATGCTGTCCCGAACTGCAGAGACCTTCTCAACAATATCCTCAAAACGCATTCCTCCTGTTGCATATTCTTCAATCAAATGTGCAAGCAAGAGTTGTCCTCCGGAAGCAGATTTAGAATCAAATACATGAATCTTAACCTCCGGATGTTTCTCCTGATACATCCGCTTTGCCAATTCAGCACTGTTATAAGAACCGCTTAATTGGGATGAAAGTGTGACAACGTACACCTCCTTGGCATCCCCAAAGCTTTGCATATAACATTCCGGAGAAGGGCAGGCTGACTTTGGGCAGCCTTCATAAGCATCTACTCGTCTGAGGAAATCTGCCTGATCAAAATTCTCATCATCAATAATCTCATAACCATCCACGTCTATCGTAAGAGGCACCGATACGAAATAATCTTTTTTGATGTCCTCCTTTGTAAAATCGGTACAACTGTCTCCTACTATTTTGAATTTCATAAATATAACCTCACATTTTTCATATTTTGCTTAGCTTTATGCATAGTATTACGTTACACGTAGTATTGCACACTACGTATTGTAGCACTGTAAACGTCTTTTGTGAAGTGTTTTTTATTCCATTCTTTATGTTCTCTTACTGTAATGATCAAATGTGAAAAACAAAAAAATCCATCATTTATTTTTATTCCATGATTTCAAATCCCAGTTCTTCCAAGAATAACGATAATTTACCATATCCATAATTCTTATAATAAAATTTCGGGAAGGTCTTATGCAATTGCTTTCCAAATCCCGCAAGTTTGGAAAGTTCGATCTTTTTCTCCGGAAAATGCTCCAGTAAAAACAGACAAACCTGCTCCAACTCCTCATTGTCTATCACCTGATCCTGCACTTTAGAATCCGCCTCTTCGTCTGACGCCTCCGTTTTTTTGCTGGATCTTACATACGTATGCCGATTTACCTGATACACCTCAAATTTCGTCTCATTGTCAATCAGTTCACGAATTGTCTTATATCCGTAATCTCTCTCATCAAATCCCGGATAGCGAATTTGAATGCGGCTCTTAATCCCTCCTAAATCTGCAGTCTTACCTGCATTTTCATCCTGCTGAACCAATTCATTGAGTGCCATCTTAATATTCTTTAACGGTTCGATCTTTCTGTCATCCTTCGTCCCTTTTTCCTTTTTGTTCACTTTTTCTTTTTGTTTTTTTTCAGTCTTTTCTCCGACTTCATCGACTAATTGATCAAAATCCAGATAGCGATCACACACCTTGCCCAGACGTTTCGATGCATCCGGTTTTCCCATTCCAATTACTTCGATCCCGTCTTCTCGAATTCTCTTGATCAGATTGGTAAAATCACCATCCGAAGTCACAATACAAAAGATATCAATCGTTTTTAGATACAGAAGATCCATCGCATCAATCACAAGGGAAATATCAGATGCATTTTTCCCCGCTGTTGTAGTGAGTTGTTGTTCCATCTCATATTGGATCGCTTTGTCATTCCATTTTTTTACATTCTTATTATTGATGAAATCCCCATATAATCTGGCACTGATAATAACACCCTGTTTCTCCAAATACTGTATGATCCGATCCGCATATTTGGCACTTGTATTTTCTGCGTCAATCAATAATACAATTTTTTTATCTGCCATAACTTCATCCTCTTACCATCCATTATTATTCAATCACAGCAGCTTTCGCGGATGTAAAACTGCCGTATAACTTTTTCCTATTCTTTGTCAGATATGGACGCATTTTTACATAATATGTTCCGGTTGCAAGCTTCTTACTGTATGATTTTTTGCTGTTTTTTGTTATCGTTGTCAATTTTTTATAAGTTCCGTCTACTCTGGTAGCATAGTAGATTTCATATCCCTGTGCCTTTTGGTTTTTCTTCCACTTGACATTGAGCTTTTTCCCTCCGGTTACTGTATACCCCTTCATCGCTGCCGGTCCTACCGTAACCTTACACTTGAGCGTCTTTTTCTTTCCGCCCTCGACAAAAGATGCCGTAATGGTAGTCGAACCATAGGAAACACCCTTCACCTTTCCGTTTTTGTTGACCGATGCCACCTTACCGTTGGCCGATTTCCACGTAACCGTACGATAAACATTGGATAAGTTGGTCCGAAGCGATAATTTTGTACTCGCTCCTTTCGAAAGACTCTGATTACTGTTACTCAGGCTGAATTTCGCCTTCGTGTTCGTCGCATCGGTGTAAGCTTTGATTCTAAAATTGATACCTTCCTTTCCGGCGTCTTGCCATTTACCCCCTATTTTTGCAAAGGACTGATTCTTTTCAGCGTGAGCAATAAAGCTAATAAAACTGGCTGTCATCGAATAATCCGCTCCAATCGGTGCATTCTTCCGGGATGAATTTTTCAAGCGGACATGGATTGCAAACTTTTCTCCTGCGACCAGAGAAACTGCCTTTGGCAATTCAATCATCTGGTATCCGCCATTTGTCAGGTGTCCTTTGACCGGAGAAGCAAATGCCTTGGTGCCGCTTGTCGGTTTACCTGCATTGGAAAGTCCGGTGTAAACCTGTATTTCATAGTCCACATCCTCTGCCAGCACATATACCCCGACCGCTTTTAACTCCTCATTGTATCCTTTTGCTCCCTTTGCAATAAATTCATTCGCATACCATTCACCTTTTGCACTGCAGTAAACCGGGTTTGCCGTTCCGTCATGCTGATAATTGTTATCGTACAGTTCCGCTTTCTTTACCATTTCGAACGCAACCGGTTCTGACAGAGAAACATCCTGATAGGATACATACATATAGCCTTTGTCACCAAACGCGGTTCCATAACTGTTCTTAATGATCCACGCGCCATCGACAGACGGCTTTGTACTAAAGTTGTTTTTTGAAAAAGAGTCATCCCACCCCACAATCGTCACTGCATGATTGCCGTCTTCAGATGTACTATAGTAAGCTGCTTTTTTCGGATTCCAGAACTTCTGAACCTCTTCTGTCGTCTCAAACATATGAATGCCGATTGCTACTGCTCCATGGTCTAATACTGCCTGTTTGATCGTAGCAACCGTACGTTCCCGACTCGATGCAGTAGTAACATTATAGTTATACAAATAAACATTTTTTACCAGATAATCCGAATTATAGCACAGACCGGAAGCCGGTTTCGTCAAATACGGCGACTTTGCCTCTGTCGTCACACCTGCCCACGTAGTGAGTGCCAACGCGGTTCCCTGTAACGTTCCGCCATTCTTCAGGTAGTCTCCCTGTCTGGTTCTGTTGTAATCATACTCAGTGTATCCGATCGGATCTTTCTGTCGATTATAAAAGAAATATGCCAGATGATTTTCTGATAAATCAAGATTGGATGCAGCTTTTCCGTTTTTGACCAGATTCGCTTCAATCGCCGCAATGGTGGAAAAGGCCCAACAGGTATTAGCATTGCCCTGATTCTTAATCGGTGTGATCCAACCCTTCTGTCTGGCATCAAACCGGGACGGAAGGGCGCCTCCCCTTCTTGTCAAGCCAACCGTTTCCTCTGACTCTTCTATCTCAACCGGGTCTAACCAGTTCTCTGCAACCGGATATTGTTTATATGCTTCTGCCTGTGTCTTCACAGGAGGTGCACCAATCCCGGCAATCAGTAAAACAAACGCCATTAAAACGAAACGTGCGGATCTCTTGCTTCTAAAATTGTCTGAGAAAAAGTTTTTCTCTGTCTTCATGTTAATAATCCTCCTATATTTTCGAGCCCAATTATCAGTTCTCGATATTTCCTTTGCCAATCTGTATATTCTTACGGTATTCTGTCGGTGATACGCCATAAGCAGATTTAAACAATTTCATAAAATGTTTTTCATTATCATACCCTACTGTCTGACTAATTTCAATAACTTTTAACTCCGTTGTCTCTAACAGCTCCTTAGCTGCACGAAGTCTTATATCTTTCAGATAATTCACAAAATTCTGACCGGTATACTGTTTGAACGTCACAGAAAACAGTGAATAATTCATGGAGACATAATTGGATACCATTGCCATATTCAGATCTTTGCTGTAATTTTCCTGAATATAAGCAACTGCATGGTTAATCTTTTCCTTATTGCGGTAATCATCAAATTCCGTTTCCATAATTGTCTTCATATGTTCCAGCCATTGTGAAAAATCATCCAAATATTCATCGGCGTTTGAATAGATCAAAGGCTGACGGAAAACCGTATATCGTTCTTTGTCAAAATCAATGACATTGGGATATGTATCATATAATTGCTTCCAGATCCGATTGATCATCCCAATCAATTTCTCCGGTGCTATCTTCCCGATGCGGCCTTTAAAAAACAGATTTTTCATATCCTGAATTGCATTCTCCATATTGTCTGTACCGAATTTGTGTACAAATTGGTTTTCAAACCCTTTGGGAATTTCTTCATGTTCCTCTGAATTTATTTTCTGCGCATCATAATAATACACATGTTTATTCATGATATAAGCATACTTTCTCGCAATACAGCTTTCCTCATAAGCAATACGAAGCTGATCGACACCGGTATGCACATCGCTGATTCCGATATTACCCTTCTGCAAAAAATCTTCCACATACAAGATCAGTTTGTCCTCGGAAACAATAAAGACACTCTGTTCCTCCACATCGTCTATAAATAAACAATTCGTATCATCATGTGGAAAGTCTTCAAATGCATTGGTAATGCAAATCTGATACGGTCGATTTAATAAAGAATCTTCTATCTCACCGTTGAGAATTTGAAGTTCCTTTTCATTCGTAAACGAATTTAACAAATAATATTTCAGTTGCTGCACCTGCAAATGCTGTTTGGAAGATTCCGATTTTTCTTTCTCTTTTGTTTCATCTTCAATTTCTTTGTCTAATTGTTCGAGGATTGAATTGATCTTTTCTCTTTCAATCGGTTTCAGAATATAATCTCTCGCTCCGTTTTTGAGCACTTCAACAGCATAATTAAAGTCATCATAACCGCTGATCACTACAATCTTCGGCTTCGGGGATAATTTCTGAACTTCTTTGATCAGCGTGATACCATCCATTTTGGGCATACGAATATCCGTAAACATAATATCCACTCTTTTCTCCTTCAAGACATCAAGGGCCTCTTCTCCGTTGCGGCATTCAATGATCTCATCTATATGCACTTCACTGCGCTTGACAATGGTACATATTCCTTTTCGTATCATTTTTTCATCTTCCACAATCAGTACGCTCTTCATTTTTTCACCTTCCCTTTATAGATTGGTACCCGCATTATGATCTTGGTAAAACATCCTATTTTGGAGACCACATCAATTCCATACTGAGATCCATAGGCCATTTGGATACGATCCTGCACATTTTTCAAACCAATTCCATTTCCTGATCCGCCGGACACTTCAACTTCACCGGCAATCTTTCTTCGCAGTTGCTGTATTTCTTCTAATGTCATTCCGCGACCGGAATCGGTAATCTCTATCGTCATGGTGTCGTCCTTAATAAAGCCTTTGATATAAATAGTAGCATCTTCCGCCAATTCTTCTACACCATGAATAATTGCATTTTCTATAACCGGTTGTAATGACATCTTCGGAATCTGCTGCAGATAAGCCACCTTTGGCATATGTACAGCAAGATTGATCCGATAATCAAACCGCAAGTTGATCAGATCCAAATAGTTTTTAATATATTCCAATTCTTCTTCCAAGGTAACCGTTGGCGAAGTCCATTTCATACTATATCGCAACAATTTACCCAGTGACGTAATTGCATCTGATATCTCATATTCTTCATCAATCTCAGCCATCATTTTAATGGATTCCAAAACATTATAAATAAAGTGTGCATTGATCTGATTCTGCAAGGCTCGTATCTCGGAATTCTTCGCCAGGACCTCACGATTAATATTGTCAGCCATCAGACTTTCAATTCGATCCAGCATGACATTAAACTGATTTCCTAACTCTCCGACCTCATCCAGCCCACAATTTTCGAACCGAACATTCAAATCACCTAACTGCACCTGTCGAATCGTCTCTAACATATTATAGAAATTTCGAAGAATTGACTTAACAAGCATGTTCACCACAATGATCATTATTGTAAAACCCAGAAGCAAAATCAAAAGCATGATATTGCGTTGATATTGATCTTTTTTCATCACGCCATCCAGGCTTTTCAAAGTGATCATATAACCGCCCAATTCCGGCACAAACATATAGCAAATAATCACTTTTTTATCATCAATCTTCGTTTGGATACTACCATTCTCTTTACGGTCCATCTGACGAGACACAATTCCGATAATTTGATTCTTTCTGCTCTCCCATATACAATCATTTTCTTCCGCCATATTGGAATAGACGCTACCATCTTTGTCAATAAAGCAACTCCAACTGTCCTGGTTGATTTCAAACACTTGTGGGAAAATAGTGTCCATTTGTACAGACACCTCAACAGTTCCCACCTCTCCATATTCATAGTTGGATATGGATGTCACAAGTGACATCATATGATCTGCACTGTTCATAAACGATTCCGGAAAGATTGCATCCTTATAATCAAAATACCACTTTCCGGATTCATACCCATCCTTCCATGGAAGCTGATTCATGCGATCTTCGTGATACAGAATAGTTCAGGGAAGTTATTATTATTGGCATATACTCTTGCCTTATATAAATAAGGATTACTGTTAACCAAACGCTCCAGCACAGATATATCATTCTGCTTGAATACAACATAATCTTCCGTGGTAACATCCATGTTCATGCTCAATCTTGACAACATATCGATCAAATTCCTGTTATTTAAAAATACCTCTGTTGTCATATTACATAATTCTACCGTTTTTTGCAAGGTATTATATGTTTCTGTCATAGATGATTCTACAGCATATACCTCTTCATTAATATCATTACTTTGTGCATTCTGGAAGAAAATGATCCAAAGGAGAAGTAACGGAATAAAGATTATCACGCCGGTCATAATCGTAAATTTTTGATTTATTTTCAGATCGCGAAACCATTCTCTCATATTTTATCTCAATCCCATTTTTTCTTTATTCTCATTCATAATTTGTGTGCTAACCGTCAATACTTTATTATACCCCAGTTCGTTTCTTCTTTCCACAAATTCCTGTAATATTGTATCAAATTTTTCCTCTGATTCTGCCAATAACAGCCTTGGAAGAACTCTTCCCCACTCCTGCTGTATCTCATTATTGATAGCGGCCTCCGTACTGTTTTTCGGGAATCGGATTTCATATTGTCCTGTGTAAACGGTATATGGTTTGGTCCACTCTTTCATTCTACCTATTTCCGGTTCTTCATCTCTCCATTGATCCTGTACTTTATTATTCTGAAGCATCCAATAGGTATTATCTGCTCCGTATTTTTTATCATAAGCATTCCGATCCGCATTGCGAAGCTGCAGTATTTCTGATTTCACCACCGGTTTACCGTCTTTCATATCATACATTGAACCCGGCACACCCAAATACACCATTTTCTGTCCTTCTTCGCTTATCAGATAAGTGAGTAATTGAATCGCTCTGTCGGGCGACTTACAATCCTTTGTTATAAGCGTAACTGTCCAGCCATTTAAACCGGATCCCGGAAGTCTGGGATCATCCTGGTTTGTGTTTTTGGGACCATCAACCGGAATATAAATCCTATCCGGATTTTCTTCATATATCTGATTTTCCTGTTCCTGCATGTCAGAGCTCTGATATAGAATACAGAAATATCTGCCTCGTGCAAAATTCTCCTCAATCTGTGCACGTTTATCGATAAAAATTTCATCTGAGAGGTATCCTTCTTCTGCCAGTTGTCTATATGTTTTCATCCATTTTACATATTCATCATCTGTATATCGATCATAATATACACCGTTTTTTTCATACGGGATTGCCAAAAAGTTCTGTAAATACTGTCCAAAAGAATTACATCCTTCTACCGTAAATTCATCTGCGCCAATCGGAATCAATGTTTCTCCATCCACCTCCGGATAAAGAAGTGCAGCTCTTTTTACCGCATCGGAGAATCCTTCCGGTGTTGTCATATCCGGCTTTCCAAGTGCTTCATAAATATCCTTTCGCACCATAAAATTCTGATTGGAATAAATATTGGTTCCGTTTTCATAATCTTTCGGTGAATATGAAGAATTCGGATAACAATATACATTCCCATCATCATTGCGATACCATTCGAAACTATCCTTATCGATCACTTGATAAAAATACATATCATATTGATCTGCCAATTCATTCAAAGCATACACTTTATCTTCTTTAATCAGGCGATCCACATTTTCTTCCCACCAGCCAAGCGTTATTATGTCCGGAAGTTTCTCTGTTGCCATAATAGAATTTAACTTTTCCGATGGATTGCCGTTTGGCACAATGAAATTAATATTTACTCCCGTTTTTTCTGTAATAGCTTGAGATACTTCACTCTCACCCCACGTTGTTGTAAACCATGAGAAGTTGATATACCAATCAAGTGTAATGTTTTCATCTTCGAGCGTCACATAACTTTCCTTCGTCCCCGTTACAAACAACACTATAATTCCCATCATCATAAGGAACAATACAATTATACTAATTTTTTGCTTTTTCATGCCCGCTCCTTTTCCATCCGTAAATGTCAAAGACCTCCCCTAAACAGGGGAGGTTTTTAACCATATATATTTATAGAATTATGTCAAAACCAGATGTCTCTTACTCCTTAACAGCACCGGCACCGATACTGTCAATAATGTATCTGGAGAAGAAGATAAATGCTATAATAATCGGAATAACCGAAATCGCAACAGAAAGGTATGTTGCACCTTGATTTTTTACAATATCAGTAGATGACTTCAAAGATGCAACCAATACCGGCAGTGTAAATTTCTCTGTCTTTGTCAAAAGAACCAACGGAAGCAGGTAATTATTCCAACTACCAATGAAGGTTCCGATTGACATAGTCGCAATTCCCGGCATCATGATCGGAAGCACAATTTTATGGAAAATATATAACTCGCTCGCACCATCAATTCTTGCTGCTTCCAACAGTGACGGAGCCAATACAGACTCCAGATACTGTTTCAGGAAGAATACAATACCCGGTGAAGCAATTGCCGGAACAATCAATGGAATATAAGAGTTGATTAATTTTAAAGAGCTAACCAAATTGTAGAAACCAATCAAACTCAGTTGGGAAGGAATCATCATAAACACAAGAATCACTCCGAAAATAACTCCTCTTCCCTTAAATTTATACATTGCCAATGCAAATGCAGTAATTGCAGAGAAATATCCTGACAATAAGGTTACCGGAATCGCTATCAGCAAACTGTTTTTCATACCCTGAAACAAATTGAAATAATTTGTAATTACCTCCCAGTTCTCTCTAAGTGACTTACCGGGAAGCATTGAGAATGATGTTACAATTTCAGCACCACTTCTCGTTGAATTAATCATCATCAAATAGAATGGAAGTAAACATGCAAGTGCAAGGATCACTAAACATACATATAAAATACCTTTTTTTATTTTATCACCCATTAGTCTGCCTCCTTCCGATTCATAAATTTAAACTCCAGAACGGATACAATCAAAATAATCAGGAATAATACATACGCAATTGCAGAAGCATATCCAACCTGCTTCTTTGTACCGCCTTCAAATCCAAATCGATACAAATACATAACAACCGTTTGCAGTTTTCCTTCCGGATTACCGGATGTACCCTGATCATTAATCAGGAATGGAATATCGAACAACTGCAATCCACCAATCAAAGAAGTAATCGCTACATAAATCAAAATTGGTCTGAGCAATGGAATCGTAATCTTGGCAAATGACGTCCAACGTCCTGCTCCATCAATTGCTGCCGCTTCAAAGTAATCACGGTTAATACCCTGTACGCCGGCCATTAATAAAATAAAGGAGTTACCAAACCACATCCACGCCTGGATAATTGATACAACAAACGGTGCTACCCTTGGGTTCCCCAGCCAGTTCACTATAGACTGTGGATTTGCAAAAGTGGTTGCATCAATCAATCCGATTGACATTAACATTTGATTCAATGTACCATACTGGAAGTCAAGTAATGTTCGGAACAAAAACGCTACAGAAGTAGCCGCAATCAGGTTTGGAAGATAAAAAATCGCACGAAATACGCCCAAACCTTTAATCCTGTACTTCATATCACTAAATACAATAGTCAACAAAAAAGCCAGGCCTAACTGGAGTACTATATTGACTCCCCAAATCTTACATGTATTTCCGAGTGCTCTCCAGAAAAACTTATCCGTAAATACACGTGTGTAGTTGTCCAATCCTTTCCATTCTAAATCTCCGTATCCTTTGTAATTGAAAAAGCTCAGATAAAATGTTCGAACTACCGGATATACATTAAAAATCAGGAATACAACTACAAACGGAAATACAAAAAAATAGCCTGCCGTATTAACATTGCGCTTCTTTTTACGTGTACTGCTATTTCCAGCCATATTTGATACCTCCTATCATTTTTATTAAAAAAGATGTCCCACAGCTATTCAGCACCGGGACATCTTTTTCAAGCTGTCGTAATTCTTATCGATTAACTGTAATTTCCGGATAAGTTGATTCAACTACATCATAGAACTCTTTGATAGCAGCTTCTTTATCTTTTTCACCTGTCTTGATTGAAGTAATCGCATTATTCCAAGCATCACTGATTGCTGTATCGTATGGAGTTACAATTGATAAATCAATCTTCTCAGCTTCCTTTAACCAGAACTGATACAGTTTCTGATTACCGTAAGTTGCATTCTCGTCATCTTTGTGTCTGTCTAATGTTTCCTTATTAGAAACGGTATCACCCTTAGAGTAATCTAACCACCAGTCTAAAGTATCCTGATTAAAGCATACCCACTCGATGAACTTCCAAGCATCTTCTTTTCTCTCACTGTTCTCACTGATACCGATGTAAGTACCACCACCAAATCCTGAAGATGGGCCAGCGCAAACGCCCCACTTACCTTCTGTTTCTTTGTAGTTGTCTCTCATCGTAAGAACGCCCCATGAAGGAAGACCATATGCAAATACCTGAGTCATCTCAGCACCTTCTGCTGCTTCAGCCAATGCATCCTCATCCCATACGTTAACGGATGCATCATATGCAGGAATCTCACCAGCCATAGCTGTGTACCATGGTGATGACCATGCAGCCGCATTTGCTGTAAATCCGCCCTGATATAAGCTAACACAAAGATCCATATAATCTAATCTTGACTGAGCTACATTTAATGTGTCATCTACTACCCATGCTTCCTTGTTAGCGAAATAGTTAATCTCTCCATCAGATGCGAAGATCTTATATCCCTTATCCTTCAATGTCTTAGCTGTTTCAAGAATGGTGCTGTAATCAGCAAACAACTTGCCAATTTCTTCCGGATCTTCTGTTCCAAATACTTCCTGTGCAATATCTCTACGATAGTAGATACCGGCTGGTGTGATCTGATAAGAAACAGCTCTCTGAACACCGTCAGGGCTCTTACCTTTCTCCCATACGTAATCTACGATCTCACCCTCGTGATCTTTAGCACCTAAAGCATCCAGATCTGCGCATAAACCTGCTTCATAGTATGCATCCAGCATCTGAGGCTCACCAACAATAATGTCCGGCTCTGTCTCTCCTGCCAGGATAGCTGTCTCGACCTTTGTCGGGTAATCTGCAGGAGCTGTAACTACTACTTCACACTCAACTCCTGTCTCTTCCTGATATTTGGCAGCCATATCCTCTAAGTCTACAGCCAAAGTCCAAATAACCAACTTGTCACCGTTTCCAGATGAAGAATCATCAGATGCACTATCATCTGTGTTTTTGTCCTCATCTACTACTGCATTATTATCAGTATTGGCATCTGTGTTTGAGTTGCCGCTGTTTCCGCCACATGCTACTAAAGAAGCTGCCATGGCTCCAGCAAGCGTAACTGCTGCTAATTTTTTTAACTTCATTCTGTTTCCTCCTTTTTAATAAATAGAACATTCATTTCCTTTTTGCTTTATACCCCTATTATATATAGGCATGTCTGTCTGGGAAATACTCTTTTTTTTAAAAAGGTATGATTTTTTTATCCACAAGTGGTGTTTTTTTGTATATTTTAACCTATGATATATTCTACATGAATTTTTCTATCAGCATCTTAAACCCCAGACCGATCAATATGACTCCGCCCACAACTTCTGCCTTCCGGTCATACTTACTTCCAACCTTATGCCCGACTTTAACGCCAATGCATGATAGCATAAACGTCACAATGCCTATCACAACCGTTGCCATTATCACATTTCCAACCGGGCCTATCATCATGACCAGATTCACCTTCACACATGCAAGTGTAACTCCGACAGCCAACGCATCCACACTGGTAGCTACAGCCAGAACAAACATCGTCTTTACATCTAACCTGTCATCCGGAATCTCATCCGTTTTCTTGCCCATACTTTCCCGTATCATCTTGGCACCGATAATAAAGAGAAGTACAAAGGCAATCCACGGCGTGTAGGCCGTCATACGGGAAGTGAAACTCTTTCCCAGCAGATAGCCGATCACAGGCATAAGTGCCTGAAATCCTCCAAACCATATACCACAGGTAACAGCTGTTTTGAAGTCAATTTTTTTCATAGCCAGACCCTTACACACTGATACCGCAAAGGCATCCATCGAAAGGCCAATCGCAAGCAACAATATTTCCAAAATTCCCATTTTTATTTTCCCTCTTTCCCAAAAGGATTTTCGGCTTTATCGTTTGCAATTTAACGATTAAAAATTATCCAACAATGATTTGTAGAAGTCGCAATAATCCTTCCGTCCTTCTGCTGTAAACGCCATTGCCTCACGAGGATGACGATTTAACTGTCCGGTAAACATATATTGGAGATCAAATCCCCATACAACGCCCTGCTCTTTGAGCGGAAGCATATACTTTTCAATAAAACTAAGAAGACTGTATAGATTATACTTTGGATTCTTCAAAAATCCAAGCAACAATTCCATCGCACAATTTCCTGCTCCCCGTCCCATTCCGAGTGCCGTTGCATCCAGATAAGAAACTCCGTAAGAAAGTGTCTCGATCGTATTTGCAAATGCCAGATTCTGATTGTTATGTGCATGGAATCCTACCTGTTTACCTGCGCTCTCGGCTGCTGCAAGATAAGTCTGTGCCAATGTTGAAGCGTTCTCCGGATAGAGCGAGCCATAACTGTCTACCAGATAAATTACATCTACGCTGGAGCCGCAGAGCATCTTTAATGCTTCATCCACCTGCTGAAGATTAGCCTGTGAAATCGCCATGATATTGCAGGTTGTCTCATATCCCAATTCATGGAAATACTCAATCATCTCAATTGCAGCAGGAATCTGATGGATATAGCAGGCAACGCGCACCATATCGATCACACTCTCGCTCTTTGGTAGAAAATCCTTCTTGTAATCACATCTACCGACATCTGCCATAACCGCGATCTTCATGTCGGAAACATTATCCCCGACAATGGCGCGGATATCTTCTTCGTTACAGAATTTCCACTTGCCAAAATCACTCTCATCAAACATTTCCTTGCTCGCTTTATAGCCAAACTCCATGTAATCCACACCGCTTTTGATGTTAGTCTTATAAAGTTCTCTCACAAACTCGTCGGTAAACTCAAAATTATTACACAATCCTCCATCGCGAATGGTTGCATCGAGTACCTTGATATCGCTTCGAACACTCATTAAATTTCCTTTTCTTGATGTCATTTTCTTTCTCCTTATATATATGTATTTTCATCTTGCGCTTTAGCGCTTTAAAGCGTGTTAGCAAGTGGCATTTATTATACCACTGTAAAGCGCATCCGTCAAATACTCCTTTAAAAAATCGCTCGTGACTCTTTTACTTCGGTTACAGTTCACTCCTCGATCAACATCGCGCGAAGCATTCCCGGTCCGTCATAGACTCTCTTACCGGCACCGATACCGACTCTCTTTACCCGGAATCGCTCCGGCAATTTATCTGAGGTTCGAATCGCAGCTACAATCGCCGCACCGGTTGGCGTTACAAACTCCCCTTTCCACTCAGTGATCTGAAGCGGAATATCATGTGCCTTTACAATGTTGAGCACTGCAGGTACCGGCACCGGAAGTATGCCGTGCTGGCAGCGCACCGTTCCGGTTCCCTCTCTGAGTTCTGTCACAACCACATCCGTAATATTCAGATCATCCAGACACACAGCAACCGATATTATGTCTACAATCGAATCGACCGCTCCCACTTCGTGAAAATGCACCTGATCCACCGGAACATTGTGTGCCACAGATTCCGCTTCTGCCAATATCGTAAAGATGTGAAGAGCCAGTTCTTTTGCACGATCCGTCATATTTGCCGCCATAATGATT
>CAJOMI010000048.1 GCA_905235545.1 uncultured Lachnospiraceae bacterium
TGATGTCCACCATCGATTATCATCGTAGACTTGATAGAAATAAGTACTCTGAGTGAAAAACACTCCGGCAACATCCAGCTGATAAACAATTCAGATAAAAGTAGCGGCAATACACTCCAGTCGAGTAGTCAAGCTACAGAAAAAAATCAAAAGTCCATAGTATCTGAATTGTATTTAACCATGATATTAAAAAGAAAGGAACGTGTGATAATTAACTTCCTAATTATCATACAAGGAAAAGAAATGAAAAAAAGGTTACAACAAAAAGTAGTCGCTTTTTTGCTTGCTTCTATTCTTACGTTATCCAATATCTTCTCCCTTCCCGTGGCAGTTTATGCTGAGAATGTTGAAGATATAGATATAGAAGAAGTATTGACAAGCCCGGATACAATTGAAGAGTTTTACGAAGAAGATGCAGACGAAAGTTCAGTTTGTGAAAATGAGGTTGTCGAAGAGGAGCAAGAGTATCCTTCACAAAACTTTGGATCTAAGAGCTTAAATGCTGTTACGGTAGAAGCATCATGTGATGAAGGTGTATTCCCTGAAGGGACAGAGATGAAACTATCATCAGTATCCTCATTGGTAAAAGAGGAAATTATGAAAGCGGTAAATAGTCAGAATGGAGAGAATGAAAAAACAGTAGATATAGTTGCTGTGGATATTACATTCTTTCATGATGGAGAAGAAATTCAGCCTAAAGGAAAAGTAAATGTAAGTATGCATTCTGATAGAGCGATAGAGGGAGATAACCATAAAGTAGTACATTATGATGGCGATACAGAAATAATAGCGGATGCCAGTGGCACAGATGCCAGCATCACTGCAGACTCATTTTCTATATATGCAATAGTAGGAGAAGATTATACGGAGCAGGTTGAAAAGACGGTAAGGTACTTTTATGATTTCTATGTAGATGAAAACCTTGTAGAAACACAGATAGTGAAGACGGGTGATAAGCTGACAGAACCTTCCATTCCTGACTCGGAAACAAATAAAGAGTTTGCTGGATGGAGAGCAGAAGGAACAACAGAGGATCTGAATTTTGACGAACGGATCACAACAGATGCAGCAGATACAGAAGATAAGCATATCCGTGTAGATGCAAGATTTGTGAAAAAGTATCAGGTGATCTTCTACATGAATGAAGAGAAATCTTTAGTTTTAGATACAATAGTTAAGCCTGATGGTGAATCTGTAGATACTACAAGCCTGATACTTGCAAATACGGATACAAAGCAATTTAAGGGCTGGTATGATGCAGCAACCGGTACAAAGACAAATGTAGATTCTGTAACATTAAACGGAAAAGATATCGAGCTGCTGCCTATCTTTGAAGAAGGTGTATGGGTAAGATTCCATTCGATGGGTGGAACATATGTTAAGCCTGTATTTAAATACGTGAATGATACTGTAGCATCACCCCTAGCTGAGAGAATGGGATATACACTTACGGGCTGGTATACATCTGAGGCATCGGCCGAGGCAAATGTTGAAGCGGATAAGTTTGATTTTTCAACACCTGTTACAGATACAATAGACCTTTATGCCGGATGGGAAGCGCAAAAGGTTAAGTATCAGCTTGCTATCTGGACAGAAAATGCTGACGATGATGAATACGCACTCTATGGGGTTGAAGAAAAAGAAGAATTCACCGGAACGGAATTAACGGCAGCAATGTTTGAAGCTATTGAACCTTTGGAAAATGGGCAATATCCTTGTTTTGATTTAGATGTTGACAAAACATCAGAAAACTTGTGCACGGTAAAAGGTGATGGAACGACTGTGCAAAATGTCTATTTTAAAAGACATGTATTTACAGTTGGATTCTACAATGCAAGTGGTAGCCTTATATTCACAATTCCGAATGTAAAGTATAATTCTTGCATGTATGACAGTTACAAGCCTTTGTACGAACAGTATCAAGACCAGTTGCCAGGTACAGGGTGGAGAAGAGACTATAGAAACGATCAGTATGTTATGTTGGATGCTGAATTCTATGAGTATAAGAAAGCCTGTCGTTACATTTATTTAGACCAGAAAACCGAAGCGTTTTATCGACAATATATAGAACCACATAAAGATAATACCGGAATATTAAAGTTAACCAGACAGAATAGAGAGGTGTATACTTATACATTCAATACTTATTATCAGTATTTAGATGATGAGACCACACCTGAAGGCGCAGAAATTAAGGAGGTTGACGGAGTTACGTATTACAAATACCAGGAAGCTAAATCTTTTCGGGTCTCGAATACATGGGGAAACAATTACTGGAACACGAGACCATGGATTTTTACTAAAGCAGTAAATGTTGCAACGGGGCAAACTCTTCAAATGACAACCGGATCGGACTCTAATACTGTGCAGGAAAATGCCAATACATTATATGATCACTTCTTTAGAAGAGGATCCTATCAACTTGGATTTGATGAACCGGGCTTGGAATCTTCGGATTTACTATTTGAAGAGAAACTCACTGGGTATGAACCTAAAAATTATGTCAAAGGTGAGACAGAAAAAATGATAGGAGAAAAGACCTATGTCTTTAAAGGCTGGGAGACGAAAGATGGTGAATTAGTTGATTTTTCAACTGCCCGGATGCCACAGGAAGATCTCGTGCTTTATGCTAAATGGGAACCTGTATATCGTAATGTAACCGTCAACTATGATAATGGAGATGAAGCCACTTCTATAACGGTAGAAGAAGGAGATACGGTTACAAGTATTGTAACGCCTGTTAAAGATGGATATACATTCGTAGGATGGAGAACATCAGAAGGAGATATATTTGACTTTGACACAAAGATTGTAAATGACACAGAGCTTATTGCAATATGGCAACCACAGGAAACTGCTTATACCGTTCATTATGATGCCGGAGAATTTGGAAACTTTGATAAGCAGGATGCAAACCGTTATGTAAATGAAGCAACTGCTGTTATTTTAGGTGCACCTACTGTTACGAATTCAAAGAAAATCTTTATCGGTTGGAAAATTGGTGACGATTCTCTGATGAAGTCGGGTACATTTCAGATTAAAAAGTCGGATGCGGATAACGATAATGTAATAACTTTGATGGCACAGTACTCAGATAAGCCTGACAGGACTACTGTTACTTATGATCCTAATGGCGGGAACGGAACAGTGAAGACTTATGAAGATGTGGCTGAGAACAATGAGGAGACAACAGTTAAGGATGCAGACGCTGTCGGGTTTAGAGCGAAGACAGGTTATAAGTTTAAACATTGGAGCACATCAGCAGATGATAGTGGAGATGCGTTCTATCCGAAAGAGAAAATATTCCTTGATACCAATGATTCCAATAAGACCTTATATGCCGTGTGGGAGAAAGACGAGTCTCAAACAAAGACCTTAAAGTACACGGTACAACATGAAGTGGCAGGCGAAGTTAGAGATAGCGACGTTTATACGCTGGATGTATGGGTACTGGATGAGGATAAGATTGAAGTGATTGCAGGAAGCCTCGATAAGAAAATCTACGAAGGATATAAATACGAAAGCATGGATTCTGAAGTAGCAGTAGGAGATGAGGTAGATAATGGAGCAATAATCACGCTTAAGTATGTCGCACAGGATGATAAGCTAGTGTATGATTCAAATGGCGGAACAGGGGATATGGCAGACACACCCGGAAAGACATTCGATACAGTGACAGTATCAACGCATACTTTTACCAGAAGTGACTACGAGTTTGCAGGATGGAACACAAAGGCAGATGGAACGGGAATAACATATACGGACGGTGCCGACTATGTTTTAACAACTGAAGATGATGTTTTGTATGCACAGTGGACTAAAATAGAAGAATCTTCGCAGCAAGATGATGGCGATACGGATACCGATACACCTGCAGACGATAAGGATACTGAAACATCCGCAAATAAAACTTCACCTAAGCCGGTAACATCTGCACCTCATACAGGAGATGACATAAGCCTGGCAATAGTGGCTTTCCTTTTTGCAATAG
The DNA here is from genome assembly GCA_905235545.1 of uncultured Lachnospiraceae bacterium. Taxonomy (GTDB): domain Bacteria; phylum Bacillota; class Clostridia; order Lachnospirales; family Lachnospiraceae; genus CAG-590. The sequence continues at coordinate 3,992 of CAJOMI010000048.1, forward strand.
CTACATTAGGAGGATTTATATTCACAAGAATAAAGAAGAACCTGTAAAGTAAAAGTTCCATAGTCGGTGTATAGGTATTTTCCAGATTTTATGAGATGACAGAATACACCATACAATCCATTATTTAAGAACCGGAAAAGGAGCATTTTATTATGTTAAAAAGAGCACTGAAAGCTATAGGCATTATTATAATTATACTGCTGGCTATCGTATTGATCTATGTATTGTATGTGATATTCACTTATAATCGTATTCCGGACGGACAGGTTTTGCAGCCGGAGGGAGAGCCGTCAACCGAATGTGCCGAGATCGACCGTACCTATACGATTGTGACGCAGAACTGTGGATTCGGAGCTTATTCTCCTGAGTTTACATTTTTTATGGACGGCGGGACAGAGTCTTGGGCAGAGAGTGAAGAGAGCGTGGTCACCAATATAGATATGGCGGCTGAGAAAGTGCTTTCTTACGACCCTGATTTTGTTTTTTTGCAGGAAATAGATACGGATTCCACACGCAGTTATCATGTGGATCAAAAGGAGCAGATGACAACGCATTTTCAGGGTTATAAACAGGTGTTTGCGGTCAATTATCACTCCCCGTTTCTGATGTATCCGCTTACACAACCGCATGGTGCGTCCAATTCCGGTCTGATGACCTTCAGCAGAACCGATGTCACCTCAGCACTGCGGCGCAGTCTGAAGATTTCAGAAGGATTCAGTAAATTTCTTGATCTTGACCGTTGCTACAGTGTTTCCCGTATTCCGACAGACAACGGAAAAGAACTGATTTTGTATAACGTACATACATCGGCATACGGTGGAAGTGATGAGGTCCGCACTTCGCAGATCACGCAGCTTACGCAGGATATGCTTGCGGAATATAAGAAAGGCAATTACTGTGTCTGTGGAGGGGATTTTAACCATGACTTTACCGGCGATTCGACGTTTACCTTTGGCGGTACGCAAATGGGAGAATTCGGATGGGCACAGCCGTTCCCGACAGAATTGATTCCGGACGGTATTTCACAATGCCTGGCGTATGACGATGAGGAGCCTGTTCCAACCTGTCGCAATTGCGATGTGCCTTACGGACCTGACTGTGCTGTATTTATCATCGACGGTTTTCTTGTGTCTGATAACGTCAGCGTGGAGGAATTGCATAACATAGACGCCGGTTTTTCCTATTCCGATCATAATCCGGTGCTGATGAAATTTAAACTCAGATAAAGAGGCCAATAAAAAATGAGAGGTGCTTGTTATGGCTTGGTATGACAGTGCAGTATTTTATCATATTTATCCGCTGGGACTTTCCGGCGCACCGAAGAAGAATGATTACGGGGAACCGGTTCATCGATTGAATACATTGTTGCCATGGATTGAACATATCCATGATCTGGGATGTAACGCTCTTTACATCGGCCCGTTGTTTGAATCAGTGGGACACGGTTACGAGACGACCGATTATCGCAAGGTTGATAGTCGGCTGGGAACAAATGAAGATTTGAAGAGTTTTGTGGCAGAATGTCACAGGCAGGGAATCCATGTTATCCTGGACGGGGTATTCAACCATGTGGGTCGGGATTTTTTTGCATTTAAAGATTTGAAACAGAAACGCGAGGGATCACCTTACCGTGACTGGTTTTGCAATGTCAATTTTCAAGGGGACAACGAGTATAACGACGGTTTTTCGTATGAGAACTGGGGCGGATATAATCTTTTGGTCAAATTGAACCAGAAAAATGGAGACGTGCAGAATTATCTGTGTGATTCCATCCGAATGTGGGTGGAGGAATTTGATATCGACGGTCTCCGCCTGGATGCGGCAGATGTTCTGGATTTTGGTTTCATGCAGACGCTCCGCCGTCTGGCAGACGAGATCAAACCCGAGTTCTGGCTTATGGGGGAGGTTATTCATGGAGACTATACCCGTTGGGTGAACGACAGTACCTTGCACTCAGTAACGGACTACAATCTGCATAAGGCTCTTTACTCCGGGCACAATGACCACAATTACTTTGAGATCGCACATACGGTAAAACGCATCTATGACATGGGGATGAACCGCTCCGGCGGAATGAAACTTTACAGCTTTGCAGATAATCATGATGTGGAACGCATATATACAAAATTACAGGAGAAAGGGCACTTTGTTCCGGTACATATTTTGTTGTATACGCTGCCGGGTATTCCGTCGGTCTATTATGGATCGGAATTCGGAATCGAGGGGCGTAAGGAGCAGTGGTCAGATGATTCTCTGCGTCCGGTTCTCAATCTGGAAGACTTTAAGGATGCTATAAAGAACAATCCGTACACCGGCCTTATTGCCGCTTTGGGACGTATCCGCCAGAGCGTTCCCGCACTTTTTGACGGGGATTATCGTGAATTGCAGCTTACGAATCGACAGTTCGTATTTGTCCGGACAAAAGATGATCAAAATGTCATTGTAGCGGTCAACAATGATGCAAATCCGGTAGATCTATGCATTCCGGCAGATGACAACAGACGTTACATCGGTGTGTTGACCGGTCGGGAACTCGTTGCGGAAAATAACAGACTCAATTGTACCATTCCGGGCAATTCCGGGGAGATCTGGATTTCGGAAGGCACAGAGCAGTTTGCGTCAGAGGAGACCGTGGCAGTTTTGACGGAGGAGACTAAAGCAGATTTGAAACAGGAGAAGAAGGCGGATTTGGAAGGAGATTCCGGAACCGTTTTGCCGGCGGATCTGACGATTCCGGAAGCGGAAAAGATGCCTGATAACAGGTCCTATGAGGAGATGACGGTAGAGGAATTACAAAATGCAATTCTGGAAAAGCTGGCGAAAAACGGACCCGTTACGGATCGTATGCGGCAAGATGTGGCGGATAATATCTGGCACGACTCGCTGGTGACATGGGTTAGAAGCTTTCAGTGAGAAACTATTTTCGGATTGGGCAAAAGATTGGCAATCGTATCAAAAGTATATCAAAAAAAGACAGGAAAAATGTATGAAGAAGATACAAAAAGCCAAAGAAAAAAATGAATGACAGGTTCACTGAAAAATCTTGACAGGGTATGGGATTTATGATAACACTTTAATTAGAAATACACGGTCAGGTGAATAATCGTGAAAAGCGCGAACAATGATGTTCAATAGAATGTCTTTGCTCGTGCTTTTTTTCTGTGGGAGGGTGGTATTATGGCAGCATTTGATAAGATTTTATCCGGAATTCCGGATATGGACGCGGCGCTTCACTATATCAGGCTTGGGGATAATGTGGTATGGAGAGTCTCTGACCTTCAGGATTTTAGACTGTTTATGGAACCGTTTCTAAGGCAGGCGATTGAAGATAAAAGAAATATTATCTACTTTCGTTTTGCAAATCACGAGCCGTTAGTCAGTGACCGGCCGGAAGTGAAAACAATAGAAGTACCGCTGTCCCATCGATTTGAAACCTTTACGGTTGAAATTCATAACATCATAGAAAGAGAAGGCAGAGATGCTTTTTATATTTTTGATTGCCTGTCAGAACTTCAGACTGCATGGGCAACAGATCTTATGATGGGCAATTTCTTTAGAGTGACGTGCCCGTTTCTTTTTACGCTCGATACCGTGGCTTATTTTCCGGTCATTCGTGGCAAACATTCCGTTTCATCCATAAACAAGATTCTCGACACAACGCAGCTCTTTTTCGATGTGTATCGGGATAAGGAGCGTGTATATGTAAGACCGGAAAAGGTTTGGAACCGAACGTCCGATACCATGTTCCGACCGCATGTATACGATGCGGAGTCGGGAAGTTTCCGGCCGATTCTTGACGGTGTGCAGACCGGTCGTTTTTATCAGGTGTTAAATAACGCCCAAAGAGCGGCAGATGAGCAGTACACGGACTCCTGGGATCGCTTTTTTAATCGGGCGAAAGACTTATATCAGGCAGGAGAAGACATTTCAAAGTACTGTGAAAATATGTGTAATATTATGATGACAAGGGATGAAAAGATGCGTGAACTTGTCAAAAAACATTTTACTCCGGAGGACTATTTTGATATCAGAAATCATATGATCGGTACGGGTATGATAGGTGGCAAGGCCTGCGGAATGCTGCTTTCCAGGGCAATCATAAGAAATGAAGAGCCGGAAATAAGCGAGGTGCTGGAACCGCACGAATCGTTTTATATCGGATCCGATGTCTATTATACCTATATTGTGGAGAATGGCTTCTGGGATCTGAGAATCAAACAGCGGACAGAGGAGGGATATTTTACGCTTGCGGATGAATTCTCAGGGCAACTTTTAAATGGTACTTTTTCCACATCAATGGAGGAGCAGTTTGAACGGATCATTGATTTTTACGGACAGGATCCTTATATCGTGAGGTCCAGCAGTATTTTGGAAGACGGATTCGGCAATGCGTTTGCGGGAAAATATGAGTCGGTCTTTTGTATCAACAGAGGAAGTATGCAGGAAAGATTGCTTGAGTTTGAAAATGCGGTGAAAACAGTTTATGCCAGTACGATGGATCTGTCCGCCCTCGACTATCGGAAACGGAGAGGTCTCGATAAAAGGGATGAACAGATGGCACTTTTGGTTCAGCGGGTATCCGGAACATACTATGGGTCTTATTATATGCCGGCTGCTGCAGGGGTTGGTTATTCCTACAGCCCGTACAGATTTTTGGAAGAGATCGATCCGGGTGCAGGTATGCTCCGGCTGGTCATGGGGCTAGGTACATCGGCGGTAGACAGGACGGAGGGTTCCTACCCAAGGCTGGTAAGTCTCGATATGCCGGAAAAGACGGTATACACAACTAAGGCGGAGAAACACAGTTATTCCCAGAGAAAGGTAGAGGTGGTAAATGTATCGGAAGGGGTTATGTCAAAACTGGAACTGGATGCGATAGAGCC
>CAJOMI010000049.1 GCA_905235545.1 uncultured Lachnospiraceae bacterium
GCCATATCCATCGCCGCCGCATCCCTGACTTCTCCGACAATAATCCGGTCCGGGCGCATACGCAAGGCGGATTTGATCAGCTGCGACATCGATATTGCATGTTCTCCTTCCACGTTGGCATTTCTTGTCTCCATACGAACCAGATTCGGCACTCCGTTTATCTGCAATTCCGCAGAATCCTCAATGGTGATCACCCGTTCTCCCTTCGGTATGTAATTGCTCAGCACGTTGAGAAAGGTTGTCTTTCCGCTTCCGGTTCCACCGCTGATAAAAATGTTGTACCGCGCCCGCACCAATATCTTCAACAATTCTGCCGCCTCCTCCGTAATCGAGTGGATTTCAATGAGCTTTTCCATGGTAAAGAATTCTTTGGGGAATTTACGGATCGTCATGACCGGTCCGTCCAGTGCTATCGGCGGAAGTACCACATTGACTCTGGAACCGTCCTTTAGTCTCGCATCCACGATCGGAACCGTCTCATTTACAATCCGGTTACAACTGCTGACAATCTGTTGAATTACGTTGCGAAGGCGCTCCTCATCGACAAAGGATTCCGTTATCTGTGACAGCTTCCCGTTCTTCTCAATGAAAATATGCTTTGGCCCATTTATCATGATCTCCGATATCTCTTCGTCCTCCAAAAGTCCCGACAAAATATCCAGTCCCCGGAATGCATGAAATAATTCTTTCTTCAACTGTTGCTTTTCCACGATGGAAAGATACACCTTTCTGCTCTCCGAGAGAATTTCCTCCTCAATCTTCTCACAGACTTCTTCGTCCGTAAGACTCTCGTTTAAGTTAATTTTCCTGATCAGTTCTCTCTGCAGTCTTATCTTTTCTTCCTCTATCTTTTCCTGCATATTTCCTCCTTGCAGACATTCCGGGATTCAGGTGATTGCGAAACTCCTTATAAAACCCGAAGCGATTGTGCATATAATATATCAAGCGTCGAATAACTCTTTTTTCCCGGCAGCAACTTCCTCTTCCTTTTCCATATTGATAAAACAAAAGGAGTCTCTTAAATGATCCATTCCGTAAAGGGTCAGCAATTGTTCAAATCTCTCTTTCTTTGCCAACTCCTTCTCACCGGTCAGATAGGGAACTGCGACCACATCAAACAAAGTGAGCAAATCATAATCCTTAAGCACTCCCGTTCCGATATCGAACACAGCCCCCTTGCAGTTCCCGCATTGATCAAGAATACCACGAAACCATTCAATATCCTCTCCCTCAATCTGTTTCGTATCAAACGGGGATCCCGCTGAGGGAATTCTCCCGCCGTTCTCCTCAATCCACTGCATCACTTTCGTCTCATTTCTCTCCTTCATGTAATAGAGAAATGCCCCTCCCTCCGTATTCTCCTGTTCCGGCAGGGAACTGTAATCTTCCATCCCGATATAAAGCCAGCCCCCGTATGTATTCTGTTCCAATGCACTTAACGCAAATGTTGTTTTTCCGCATCGACCGATGGGCGAGTAGACAGCGATCATGGTTTTATCGTCCTGCTTCCTGATCTGCCCTGCGAATTCTTCAATACCCTCTCCGATTCTCTTTGCACTTTGATATCGATAAAGCGGGAAAAAAATGCCGGGTTCCCTTTGCAGTTCCGCGCTCTCCTCCTGTTCGGTCAGCCAGACCATCCCAAGATCGGGATGTTTTTCGTAAATACCTTCCATCTGTTCCCTGTCTGTCCCTACCAGGATATCCAGTTTTCTCTTTTCCAGATATACACCGAGTACACTGACATCCGTAAAGGCGGAAATCTTCCAGCTCCCTTTTTGCTCCCGGTTCAGATATCCGGCTAATCGCTCTACATACGATTCCTCCTCATCCAGTATTCCGATTCTCAATGTTTTCATCACTGCCTCCTAAACTGCCTCAGATCCAAATAAGCGTGATCCATGTTCCCAATGCAATCGGTACGGAAAAATGAATCGTCTCTTTTCGAAGCGAGATCTTCTCTTTCTTTATCCGGCGAAATGCGATTTTCCCAATCGCCAACAACCCTCCCGCCAGAAAGGATGTTACCAGAATCGTCATTGCCCGGTCCGGGAAAAATGCAGCCACAACACAGAGCAGTTTGATATCTCCTGCTCCAAGTCCCCGCATCACAAAGAGTAAAAACAACATCGCCAGCACGATACCTGCCATCTTCACACTCTGCAGACAACCCATCGGTCCGCCACGGATCCCCGCACAGATCAATCCGATTACCAATCCCGTCACGATCAACATGTTTTCAATTGTCCCTCTCTTCACATCCGTATACACTGCTCTTGCCTGCACGCCTGCGAGAGCTGCCCATCTGATCCAATCCATAAAGATCCTCCTCTTTCATTCATTTTTTGCCATTATAGAAGTCCTTTCTCCTCTTGTCTATAATTGTGACGCAAACGACAAAATAAAGTTAAAAAGTTCAAAAATGGCCCCCATTTCATACAGTTTCGTTCAAAATTTTGAACTTTTGTTCAGAATTTTTTGAACTCCCGTTCATAATTTTGAACGAAATATCATAAAGTTGTATAAACCCACTATTTTTTTCCAATACTGATAAATACCAACTCTTAGATAGTTGCGAAACTCCTTGTTATACCGGAATCTATTGTGCATATAATATAGCTTCCATAAGCAGACCTTGGCGCAGGCGTTGGTACTTAATGAGTGTGTAACACGAATTTAGTACCACTACGCCGGAGACAGAGTGCGATGGAACTATATATATGCACAATTGAAAAGATGTAAATCGGAGTTTCGCAATCATCTAAATACCAACAACGAACGGAAGGAGAATGGTATGCGAACTCTGTTTCAGAACAAAAAAAAGAACCCGTTCTCGCAGATAGCCGCGACAACGGATTCCTCTTTACTTATAGATTTAGATAATACGAAAAAAGAAATTGATACCCTTTTGCTTCATCTCAACGATCAGACCGATCCGGATCTGATCGACTGCTATGCCTATCAATTAAAAGGCGCTTATATGCAGTATAAATTTTTATTAAAACAGATGAAGCAGGATTCATGACCTTACAGTCCTGTGTCCTTCACATATTTTTTGAGCGTATCCACCACATCATTCAAATTATATGGCTTTGCAATATAATCATCCAGCTTTGCTTCCAAAATACGCTCTTTGTCTCCAAACATTGCCCTCGCAGTCACCGCGATGATTGGAAGACGTTTCTTGCCGGTCAGTGTTTCCAGATCCCGGATCTTCTGTGTTGCCTCTAATCCATCCATCACCGGCATCTGTACATCAAACAGTGCAGCCTGATAATCTTTCTTTTGATATAACTCGACCGCTTTTTCTCCGTTTTCAGCAATATCATACGAATATCCTGCCATGCCGAGCAACTTGCCAATCACCTGCTGGTTGACCGGCTCGTCCTCTGCCACCAGAATTCTGGCTCTGCTGCGTCCCGTAACAGAATATAACGCCGGATCCTCTTTCCTGTCCTCTTTTTCCACCTTTGCGTCTGATGCTTTCACTATGGTGAGCGGCACTTCCACAATAAAGGTCGAACCGAGTCCTTCCTGACTCTGTACCGTAATATCTCCACCCATCAATTCCACGATCTGTTTTGTTATGACAAGTCCCAGACCGGAACCGCCGTATTGACGGGTATCCGATGCATCCACCTGGGAAAAACGGATAAATAACTTACTCTTGTCTTTATCTGAAATTCCGATTCCGGAATCCGACACTGCGATCCGCATTTTGATCTGATTGGGATCTGAATTGCTATTCAGGCAGGCAACCTTTACCCTTACACCGCCTTCGTTGGTAAACTTGATCGCATTGGATAACAGACAGTTCAATACCTGCTGTATTCTCTGCGAATCTCCCCGCACCATCTTTGGAATCTGACCGGTAAAGTTGCAATCCAGAGAAAGCTTCTTTCCGGTTGCACTCGGAATCTGCGCAGCCACCGTCTCCTCAATCACTGATTTGAGATTAAATTCTTCCTCTTTCAGGTTGTATTTTCCTGCCTCCAACTTGGACAGATCCAAAATATCATTGATCAGTCGGAGCAAATTGTTGGCACAGTTCTTCGCGGTTATCAGATTATCCTTATAATCCGCCTGCAGATCATCCGCCATCAGGGTCAATTGCAGCATTCCTAAAATACCATTGATCGGCGTCCGGATCTCATGAGACATATTGGCAAGAAATTCGGACTGTGTCTTGTAAGCTGCATTTGCATCTTCTATAGCTGCCGATAATTTATTTTCCGTCTCCTTCTGCTCCGTGACATCAATGACCACCATGTTAATATAATCCGGCTCCGATTTGTACATGACCGTCTGAAACACCTTATTTAAATGTTCCAGAGTAATCTCCACCGAAAGAACCTCTCCCAATTTGGTCCCTGAATTCTCATACGCCTCAAACCATGCACTGATGCTTTGCAAACTTTGAATACCGCTTTGCGATATATCCTTGTTGAAATAATCGGAAACCTCTAATTGAAATAATTTTCCAAACGTATCATTGGCATCACAGATCCGATAACCGAAATTGCGGTTACTTTCCTGATCTTTTATGATCTGTGCCTGTGCAAAACCAATCGGAAGATTCAAGAGTAATTTTTTATATTTATCCTCTTTTCCATCGGATTCCTGTTCTGCCTTTTGAAGAGACCACAAAGTATACGCCGTCCCTATCACTAATAGTACGATCACCAGGATCTGGAATCCCAAAATCTGCTTTTTCAAGCTGCCGTCTATATCAATTCCATCCAGCTTTCCCAAAACAACGATCGTTTCGGCAATCAACACGACAAGCAATATGATCACACATATAAAATTCTTTGATTTCAAACCGGACAATCGATTCTTCTTTTCCATAACACAGCCTCCCTTTCCACTTATTATAATCCTACAACCTTTGTTATCTTGCTCTTTGCTTAATCACTTCCTTATCGGAACTCCTATGTATCCAACGTCTGCACCAGATCTTTGAGATACTTATGAAGCGATGCTTTTAGTTCTTCTCTCTCTAATGCGTACTCGATCGTAGCCTTGATAAATCCGAATTTATCTCCCACATCATACCGGGTTCCTTCAAAATCATAAGCATAAACCGCCTGACTGATCATTAGCTTCTTAATGGAATCCGTGAGCTGAATCTCTCCTCCGGCTCCCGGCTCCTGATTCTCCAAATAATCGAAAATCTCCGGTGTGAGAACATATCTTCCAAGTACCGCCAGATTGCCGGGTGCTTCCTCTTTCTTCGGTTTTTCTACCATGGAACTCAGTTGTACTCTTCTGCCAACCGATATTTTTCCGTTTACCGGTTCCACAATCCCATACTTGCTGATGTCTTCCTCCGGCACTTTCTGAACTCCGACAACGGATGCCTGCACATCATCATAGACTTCCAGCAACTGCTTCAATGCCGGTTTCCCGCCGTGATTCTCCACTACATCATCTCCCAGCATGACCGCGAAGGGTTCATCACCGATAAAGGATTTCGCACAGAGAATTGCATGTCCCAATCCCTTTGGCTCCTTCTGTCTCACATAGTAGATATTTGCCATATTCGCGATATTACAGATCATATCGTATTCTTCCGTCTTACCGCTCTGTACCAGACGACTCTCCAGCTCATACGAACGGTCGAAATGATTTTCCATGCAGTGTTTATTGGAATTTGTAATGATCAGTATTTCTTCAATTCCGCTATCCACTGCCTCCTGCACAATATACTGCACAGTCGGAATATCTACAATCGGCAGCATTTCCTTCGGAATCGCTTTGGTCGCAGGAAGAAACCGGGTTCCGAGTCCTGCAGCCGGAATCACCGCCTTTTTTACCTGTCTTTTTCTCATCTATACAATCCTCCTTTTCGGTTTAACAAATACTCTGTTTCCCTCTCTCCATGTTTTCTCCAACTGACATATTATAAAGAAAAGTATACAACCCACAAGGGTAAACAACAATCCGTTGAGCAATCCCGGACATCGGTATTTCATCGTAATCGTGTGATCTCCCTTTTCCAGTGATACACCTAAAAAACCGTCCAGCACAATCCATGAATCATCTTCTTCCCCATCTATATAAACATGCCATCCGTCATCATACGGAATTGAAGTCATGAGCATGCAGTCCTCATCCGCGTGTACCGTACCCTCTATCTTTGTATCAGAAAATGTCGTCACATCCATGGACCGGCTCGCCATCATATTATAAAACTTTAAAAACCTCTCCTCATTGAATGTCATAGGATAGCAATAGAGTTCTCCTTGCTGAGCCTCGCCATCCTTTAATGCGAACTGAATGTCGACCGTCTGTCCGGCTTTCACATTGCCTACGCGAAAGAGTTGCCCCTGATAACGGTCATATGCCACTTCATTGCCATCGATCAAAAGAGCTATCTTATTGACATTGCTTCCGCGGCAACTCACATACAGATCCATATCATATGGAATCGTATAAATGATATCTCCCCGTGCGCTGTCATTTGCATTGGTATAGTCCGCATTGAATTCATCCCGCAAAGTCACATCCACATTGGTTCCGTAAACTTCAGTATGAAGATCCTCATAAACAGATTCAAAGATCGGATCCACACCGGTCATAAGATTACTCAGATCATTTGCAACCGTAAATGGTCCGTTGCCCTCAGAATCATAGTCCAGAATCTCATCTCCCACCATATAGCCAAGCGGCAGACTGTAACGGTTTTGATAGACGGAGATAGGATCCTCCGTATCACAATGATCCATATATACATTGACAAAGTCGCCGTCTCTTGTATAGACGTATTTGACACCGAGCAATGCATTCGTAAACGGGGTTGCTCCATAATACAGATACTCATTGGCTCCTGTATAGAATCCAAGTTCCCCCATCACATCTACCAGTTCCCCTCGCACCGTGGAACCAAAAATGCCAACGCTGCGAAGATTGTACCATGTCGCCTCATCCACCGGAACCGGCTCCAATATATCTGAACGGTAAAAGCCGTCATCCGCTCCTTCCACCCTGTCTTTCAGGGTGTCAAAAGTCTCAGTATCTCCATAATAATACTCTACATCCGAACTGCCGACCTGTCGAAATGCATTGCATCCATTGACCGCCATCTCAAAGATAGCCAAAGCAGTTAAAAGACCGGCAAATACCTTACCGCCTCCCGGCAAAACTGTTTTTGCCACAAGCAGCAGAAAATATACGGTAAGCAACCCTGCATTCACTGCATATATCTTTGTGTCATACGTCGTCTCTGCATGATAATAACAAAATACCACTACCATCATACTGACCGTATAAGCCGCCACCGCCATCAGAGGGTGAAGCGTTTCCCGCTTCAACCACGCCTCATACGCCATGATCAACAGAACAAAAATGTAAAGGAACGCAAACCGGTTCGGGATTCCATACTGGTTGTGAAATCCATGCCAGATATAATTGAGAGTCTGATTGTTGAAGCTTACGATCATCAGTGCAAGCAACAACAAATATTTAATCTTCTTCTCCAGCCGGATGTCCTTTTCAAAAAAGAACATCATCGCTAAAAAGATCGTAAAAATGCCACAATACAGATTCGTTCCGGCATCGCCTATCTGATTGGTCATCACATCGGAACAAAACAAATGCGACCGAAGCGTATCTGCAAAAGATCCGTAAAACTCCCACTCCGGCAGTTCAAACTCCGCAGAAGCAGTGGTCATGATTCCCTTATAAGCCGGAATGAGCACAACCGCACTGAGCGCAGCCGCCGTCAAAGAGGCGATTGCAAACCGGATTCCTTTCACAAAGAAATCCTTCACTCCGGTAAAATGGAGTGTGAAAAACCACAGCACCAAAAACATACAGATCATAAAGCTGATATAATAATTGCAAATAAAGCAATATAACAGTGCCAGTATATACATCCGGCTGTCCTTTTTTGCAAACATCTTTTCCATTCCCAATATCACAATCGGAAAAGCAAAGATACAATCCAGCCACATCAGATTCCAGCTATATCCCACCACATAACTGCTAAACGCATAAAAGAGGGAAAATGCAATGATGCCCGGATGCTTTTTCGGTTTGCTTCCAACATGCATCAAAAAATATGCAAAGCTGACTGCTCCCAATATGATCTTTGCCGAAATGATCAGATTAAGTGCCATCGGCAGATGTTTTTTGGAGAACAGTATAATAATGAGATTGAACGGACTGGACAGATAATAAGACCAGAGAGAAAGAAAATTGTTGCCTAGTCCCACATCAAAAGTATACTGCATACTTCCAAGTGTCATAAGCTTATGCTGGTATTCCGAAAAAAACGGCAGATACTGGTGTACACCATCCACCACCACCATAGACTTCCCGCCAAACGGTCCTACATCTCCAATGATCCAGGCTCCGAGTATCATCAAACATGCCAATACAAAAGTTGTAACATATATATATTTATCCTTAACAAATCCCCAGACTTTATTGTTTCCCATTCCAAATTCCAATCTATAAAAGCTATTATATATCTACCGCCTTATCATCCATCATAGAAATTACCCTGTTATAATCCAAATGTCCTCCAAAGAGATCGAGGGCGCTGCCGATCGTGACATTCAGGCGCCCCTTACCCAGTGTGCGTATCGTCTCAATGTCCTCATAGGAACCAACGCCTCCGGCATAAGTGATCGGTATGTCGGCATACTCCCCGAGAATACTTACCAGCTCCCGCTCTACGCCATTCGCCTTTCCCTCCACATCCACCGCATGGATAAGAAATTCATCCGCATATTCCTGCAGTTTCAAGATGGTCTCCTTCGAGACGACCTCCTCTGTGAACTTCTGCCACCGGTCGGTCACAATATAGTATCTGCCGTCACGCCTGCGACAGCTTAAATCCAACACCAGATGTTCCTTTCCCACCGCATTCACCAATGCCTGCAACCGATCATAGTTTACATGACCGTCCGAAAATACATAGGACGTGACGATCACATGACTTGCGCCGTAGGAAATGAATTGTTCTGCATTATCCGCGGTAATCCCCCCGCCAAGCTGCAATCCCTTCGGATATTCACTAAGTGCAAGCTTCGCCTGCTCCACGTCTGCATCATAATAAGGGGTTCCCGCCTTGTTGAGCAAAATGATATGTCCGCCCCGGATACCGCTTTCCCGGTATAACTTTGCGAAAAAAGAGGCATCCTGCTCAGCGACAAAATTCTCCTTCGCCTGATTCCCCTCATCCAATAAAGTTCCGCCGACAATCTGTTTTACCTTACCGTTATGTATATCGATACATGGTCTGAACTGCATATCATTTTCTCCCCAAATATTATCTATTATAATACCACATTTCCCTTGTAAGCACAACGAATTTTAACGCAACCGCCTCTGTTTACAACCCGCCGGGTTACAGTGATATTTTCTCCCCTGACAACCCCGGTTCAGTTCTCTTTCCACGGTACACATCCTTCTGCGGAATTTACCCACGATCGGATGCTGATGCTGAAACGCATACATTTTTCCGGTAAGAACACAACAAATTTTCTTCAAGTGCCCGACCTCATTCTCTTTTTCTTATTATATTCTGATTCCGGAATCCGGTTCTCCTATACCATCTTAATCTCCGGAAAATGTTTCCGGATATAAGCTGTCAACGTATCTGCATGATTTCCATCCGGCAGATCGCATTCCCTTTCTCCACAAATCTTGTCTCATATTCCGTCATCACATTGCCTTCCGCATACTCGGAATGATGCAGATCAAAGGTGTGATTGAGCAACTTCCAATGTGGAGCCAGTTCCACCTGCTCCAGGGAAAAATCAAACAGATCTCGATTGTCTGTCTTGAAGATCACATGTCCCTCCGGCTTCAAGATGTTTTCATATCGATCCAGAAACGCAGCCGAAGTCAGCCTTCTCTTTGCATGTCTGTCCTTCGGCCACGGATCCGAGAAATTCAGATAGATCCGGTCTACTTCTTCCTCCGCAAAGACGTCTGCGATATTCTCCGCCTCCATACGGATGAAGAACAGATTGGGCAGATCTTCCTCTTCCTGTTTTTCCAGTGCACGAACCAGCACGGAAGAATACTTCTCAATTCCCACATAATTGATGTCGGGATTCTGTGCCGCAAGCGTCATGATAAACTGTCCCTTTCCCATACCGATCTCAATATGAATCGGATGGTCATTGCCAAACACCTCGTTCCATTTTCCTTTCTTTTCCGTCTCATTTTTGATCGTAAAACGGCTCTCCGCAATCATGTCGCGGGAACCCGGTACATTTCTAAGTCTCATTGCTGCTCTCCTGCTATCCTTTTTTCGTCACAAGCCCTTCCAAAAAGCATATATCTACTGATCCAGCTCATATCCGTTCGGATTCAAACTAAACTCAAGATCCTTGATCAGTTTAATATTGTCCCGTTCCACCTGGGATAACATATTATCATTAAATTCTTTCGGATCGATCGTTCCCTTGTACCATGATTTGCCCTCAAAATATGCTTTGAGCTCCTCGGATTCAAACTTTCTTCCATGCCGTGCGTAAATCTCATTCTTTGCATAGTTGAGTTCCTGCAATGTCAGATCCTTGATATCATCCTTGGTCAATGCCACAGAATCACTGTTCGGAATAATATAATCGGAGTTGCCTGCTTTAATTTCTTTCTTTTCTGAACTCTTCTTACTCTTCTTACTCTTCTTCTCTTGCGGAGCGGATGCAGGGGCAACACTCTCATCCACATTGTCTTCGTGCGTATATACATCCGCATTCGCGGTGACCACTGTCTTATAGAGATCATCCAATGTTTCAAAGCCTGAAAAATACCAGCGCGGACTGCTCCAGTCAGTATCCTCCGCTTCCACCTTGAAATCATCCACCGGCGTATCGTATGCCGTCACGTCCACCAGTAGTTTCCCCTGTCCATCCACCATCAGATTCCTAAAGGAAATATACCAATAACCGTCTACATTTTTTGAAAATGATTTGTCCTCGTCTTTATATTCAATCTTTGACTGTACTTTGTATACGAGATACAATGTATTCGTGTTTCCCCAACTGCCATCTTCATCCTTGGCAACCAGTAAATAATCACCAATATAGGTAAAGGTCTGTAATGACACTTCCTTGGTCCATTCTTTTGCCACATACGAATCAAACACATCTGCTGCCTGCTGTTGCATCGCTTTTAAACTTTCCTCATCAACCTGGGAAAGTTGGGTCAGATAACTGTTCAACCCCTCTACCGTATATTGTTTCTCCATCGTAGCCGGTACACTATTGTACATTTCCACACAGTAATCCAACACTCTGTCGTCGATGGTAATGGTGACAGTATCTCCGTTATTCAGTCCACTTGTCTTATCACAAATAAAATCACCAGTGTACAGTTTCTCACCATTATAGTTCCAAGTGATCTGTCCATCCGGCGCAATTCCTTCAAAAGAAACCTCCAGATCCGAGAATGCATCAAATGTTCCCACTTCCTCCAATCCGGAAATCGTATAGGAATCATCTTTAAATTTTATATTTCCTTTTATATTATATTCCTTATCAATATTCCATTTGTAAGTAACCACTGTGCCATTCGACAAATCACTCGTTTGATCCAATTCCACACTCACATAGTCCTCCAGAACATCGATTGGTGTTATAAAATTGTAATCCTTGTATTGCTTTTTCGCTTTTCTGGTGAACCTCACCTTTTTGCCATATTTTTTTTCAATTGCTGCCCAGTCAATCCTTGCCGTCGCTATACCGTATCCGTTACTTCCGTCTGCCTCTATCGTCAGATATTTATTTAAGTTGATCGTGGATGAACTATGAAGCATCACACCCATTGCCACAATCAGCACTACAACTGCCGCACAGGCTGCTATCCATACCGCAATCGGAATCCTCTTCAGTTTCTCCAGCAATTGATTGAAATCTATCTGATTTGGATTTGCCGGCTTGGAAACACCGGAATTGTTCTGTGGATTTGCCGGCTTGGAAAACCCGGAATTATTCTGTGGATTTCCCTGCTGCGGATAACCCTGCCCCGCATAGCCCTGTTGTTGACCGCCCGGTTGTACATTCGTCGGCTGTTGATTCACAGGCTGCGGATTCACAGGCTGTTGATTCACAGGCTGTTGATTCACCGGTTGTTTGTTTACCGGTTGCGGATTCGCAGGCTGTTGGTTCGCAGGTTGTTGGTTTACCGGTTGCGGATTCGCAGGCTGTTGGTTCACCGGTTGTTGGTTCACCGGTTGCGGATTCGCAGGCTGTTGGTTCACAGGCTGTTGGTTTACCGGTTGCGGATTCGCAGGCTGTTGGTTTACCGGTTGTTTGTTTACCGGTTGCGGATTCGCAGGCTGTTGGTTCGCAGGTTGTTTGTTTACCGGTTGCGGATTCGCAGGCTGTTGGTTCGCAGGCTGTTTGTTTACCGGTTGTGGATTCGCAGGCTGTTGGTTCACAGGTTGTTGATTCACAGGCTGTTGGTTCGCAGGCTGTTGGTTCACAGGTTGCGGTATTTGAATTAACTTATTGCCGCATCTTTGACAGAATTTTGCTTGGTCAATATTTTTCTGGCCACATTTTCCACAAAACATATTTATCCTCCTTGTATAACAATTTCATAACTAATTGGTCACAAAAAATTCACTTCAATTACAAATATATCTATTTAAACTTGCACTGTCAAGGATTCCATGGGGACGGTTCGTCCCCACTGACTCCCAACGCTTTTCGCACCAGTTTCTCAAAACTCTCCGCGAATCGCTTATCGTCCTCATCCGTTCTCCTCGACGGTCCTTTCAAATGATGTTTTCCCTTAGACCGTCTGGCTTTCTTCGCCATGTGCCGCTCCATCAGCATCCGGTCGATATTCTCATTCGTGTACCACTTGCCGCTCTGGTGGATCGCATAAGCGCCCTTCCCCAATGCCATGGCTGCCACGCCGTAATCCTGGGATACCACGATATCCCCCTTTTTACACATACCGATCAATGCAAAATCCACGGCATCCGCACCGGCACCGATGATTTTTACTTCACTGTAATCGGAGGTCAGCACATGGTTGGTGTCACATAAAAGGGTGACCGCAATCTTGTATTCTTCCGCAATGTTCTCCACGATGCGTACCACCGGACAGGCATCTGCATCCACATAAATCTGCACGAATCACCCTCCTTTGATCCAATACCGTCTCATGTGCATTATGCCGTCTCGTAAGTCTCTGCCACCTGCTGCAGTAATTCACGGATCGGAAGGTGCTGCGGACAACTGTCCTCGCATTTTCCGCACTTGATACACTCGGACGCCTTTCCATGTCCATCGGCAACCGCAGTGTTATAATCGTTATCGCCGCGCTCATCGTGACCGTACAGGAGGAAACGATTCTGTGCGCGGAACAATTCCGGAATCACGATCTTCATCGGACATCCATCCACACAATACCGGCATGACGTACAACCAATCTGCGGCTTATCGTGCATCTCTTTTGCGATCTGCAAAACCGCCTCCATCTCACTTTCACTCATCGGTTCAAAATCCGCCATGGTCTTCAGATTGTCTCGCATCTGCTCCTCATTGCTCATACCCGAAAGAACGACTGCCACACCCGGCAACGAAGCCACAAAGCGCATTGCCCAGCTCGCTTCACTCGCATCCGGACGAAGTTTCTTCAACCGTTCTTTTGCAAAACCCGGAAGATCCGCAAGGGCACCACCTTTCACCGGCTCCATCACAACAACCGGTATATCATGTTTCCTGCACACTTCATAGACTGCCCTCGACTGTACAGACGGATCCTCCCAGTCCAGATAATTGATCTGCAACTGGACAAAATCCACATCCGGATGCTTTGTCAGAATCCGGTCCAGCAACTCGGCATCATCGTGATAAGAGAACCCAAAATGCCGTATTTTCCCCTGTGCTTTCATCTCCTGTCCCCAGGAAAAACATCCGTTTTCCTCATAGACCGTATACAGATCCCTGTCAATGGCATGGAGCAGATAAAAGTCAAAATATCCGGCTCCTGTCTTCTCTAACTGCTCGTCGAATTTCTCCTGTGGCGTGGACTTTCCTCCCCGCAATTCCCATCCCGGAAGTTTTGTCGCCAACAGAAAATCCTCTCTGTTATGACGGTTTACCAATACCTCTTTGACCGCCAGCTCTGAAAATCCCGAATGATACGGATACGCCGTATCAAAATAGATAAATCCCTTTTCCAGAAATTCGTCTGCCATGCGGCACACCTGCTCTTTGTCGATGTTCGTTCCATCGTCGTCGATGACCGGAAGGCGCATCAGACCAAATCCCAATTTCGGAAGTTCCAATACATTTTCAATTTTCATACCCATTTCCCCTTTGTAATAAAATAATGTGCAGGAAAAAAACAAATGCCACCTTCATTGCATATTTTTTCTCTTGCACATCATTTTATCATAAATTATAGCCGCTGACTATAAAGAAATTTCATTTTGAGAGGGATTTATCCTGCTCTGTTTTCCGCCGCACCAGACACACATCCACCAGCCATGTGGCAAAAAGTAATCCGATCATCACAGGCGAAAATCGATCGGCTACCGTCATCGGCTTGCGAAGATTTTCCGTCCACAGGAACAGAACAATCGCTCCGATCGCGATCAGACATTCCAGAATACCTGCTATGAGTACCTTTCGTGTACGAAGCTCGAAGTATTTCTCCTTCAGAATATGCAATGGCAAAAACAGATACATGGTAAAAAGCACACAGATCAGATTAATGAGCGCCCAATAGCCGCCCTGCCCGTGCCCTTCCACTTGCGGGACAGCATCTTTTTCCTCTCCTTTTCCGGATTCCGGCAAAGGGAGCTGCCTGCGTGTCATATCTGCAAACAAAACGATTCTTCCGTTGGTTATACCGTCGGCACAGGTAGACATTGCGACCAGCTGATGAAGCTCTGTCACATCCATCGGTATGCTCTGCAGCGC
>CAJOMI010000050.1 GCA_905235545.1 uncultured Lachnospiraceae bacterium
CGTAAATTGCTACTTGCTCATGTTTTAGCGGTCCTCAGATAAAAATGTGCATTTGTGCAAGCACAAGCACATTTTTACCTTTTGACCTTGGCATCATTTAATATGCCGCATAGATCATATCCACCACCGTATATCCGGCACCGTATGCACCAAACACAATAATCATCAATATCGCAGCATACCAAAATGTCCAGCGGGCCGGAAGAGCCCATCCGCTTATCTTATCTCTGATTGAAATTCCCTTCTCATGTATAACATCGATCCCAAATACGATAACAACGCCCAAAAGCACTATGATGATATCATATTTATCGATTCCGAAATCCGCTTCAAAAAGTGTTGCAATCCTGAAATTGGTCAGAATTTTCTTAAGCATGGCAAAGCCTTGTGAAACGGACTGCGCGCGGAAGAACATTTCGCCTATATTTACAATGATAAATAACTTCACAAAGCGAAGAAACCTCCAGACAAACCGTTCCTTATGAATGTTTCTTTTCTCCATAAATTTCTGAATAGGGGCTTCCGTTATGGTTTCTATGAAAATCAAAACGAAATAATACATTCCGTAAAATAAATAGGTCCATCCGGCTCCATGCCAGATTCCGTTACACAACCATACAAAAGCGCAACCGTCGGTGCCACAAATTTGCTGACCCCGATTCCGAATACACCTTTTACTTTTTTTGAGAACTTTTTCAATGGCTTCGCAAGGGAAATCGGATAAAAAATATAATCTTTCAGCCATGTTCCGAGTGTGATATGCCATCTGCGCCAAAAATCGGATGCATTTTCTGCAAAGAAAGGTTGTCTGAAATTCTCATGCAACTGAATTCCAAGCGTTTCGGCACTTCCCAGAATAATATCCATACAGCCGGAGAATTCCATATAAAGCTGAATGGTAAAACTGATCACTGCAACAGCGATCGTACAACCATCATAACGGTCATAATTCTTAAATACATTGTAGACAATCGACGCAAGCCGGTCTGCGATCAACATCTTCTTAAACAATCCCCAAAGAATCCTCTGATATCCGTAGACCAGATTGTGAAACTCGAGATCTCTGCCGGCATAAAGTGCCTCTGCTACCTCCGAATAGCGGGTGATAGGCCCCTCCATGATCTGTGGGAAAAAACTCAGATATAAAGCTACTCTCGCAATATTTCGATCCGCTTTGATCGTACCTCTGTACACATCTGTCATATAGGAAATGGTTTGCAGGGTATAATAGGAAATACCAATCGGTGCCACCAGAGTGATTCCAATCAGTTTAAAATACTTAAACACAACCAGCATACCCAGTGGAATCACAATTCCAAGAGCAAGAACCACACGTTTTTTTCTGGTCAGTTGTTTTCCTTTCAAACCGCTGTTCTTCGTTACATAATCAAGCGCTCTTCCGGTTGCATAAGTAACGACCGTGGCAAGCAGAAAATAAAAAATAAGTGCTCCGCTCACCATCCAGAAGAAAACAAAATCTACAACAAGTAATAATAACCATCGCATTTTTGCCGGTGTAATCCGATATAAGATCAGAACCACCGGCAAAAAGAAAAGACTATAGGTGAGTAAATGGTACTCCACTTTATTCTTCCTCCTTCAGTCTGCAGATCATCTCCCAGAGAGACTTTGCAGAATTGAAATTATCAGGAATCAGTTCTGCAGGGGATACCTCAACCTCAAATGCATCTTCAATCTCTGAAACCAAAGACAGGATGCCAAAAGAATCCAGAATATGATCATCGATCAGTGTTGTACAATTCTCCACATCCTCTCCCGGTAAAAGCTCCTCTAAAATCTCAATCAATTCTTCCATGTTATTTTTCCTCCATTCTTGTATTAAATGTATTGATTTCTATCTTTTCTCTCATAACTTCAATGGTGCCATCCGTATGAGCAAATAACACCTCAGGTAATTCCCTGCTTAGGAACATCGCCATCCCCTCTGTGACGGAATACGCACCACATCGTTCAAAACAAGAACATCTCCGATTTTTACAGAACCGATTCTTGCCTTACGCACCAATATATCATTGGCTGTACATAGCGAACCGCAAATGGTCCATGTATCCTCCTCTTCTTTCCTGCCTGCCGACAGAGCAGAATCGGATAAGTCGCTTGAACACTTTCCTTTCAGAGAACTTAAATACGGCTTTTTCATTCCCAACATCTGTCCGTAATAATTGATCTGATGAATTCCTCCATCCACGATCAGATAACCCATACCATTGGTGTGTTTTTGATCCATAACTGTCGTCAGATAATAACCACAGGATGCTGCAAGGTATCGGCCAAGCTCTATGGAAATGTGTGAATAAGCGGACAGTTCATGAAGTTTCTCGCACAAATCGTTGAGTGGTTGTAAGGCATCCTCCGATTCCGTTTCTTTTTCATTCTCAAAATAAGTGACCGGCAATCCGGGTCCATACTCCAGCTCAAGGTCATGCAAACCATATTCTGTCTGCAGCCGTTTTCCAAAGAGCGAAAGCGTCTCCAGCTCATGTATCATTTTTTTCGATGTCTTCTGGGTTCCCCCATAATAGTGAATACCAATGACATCCATCCTGTTATCTTTTTGTATTTCGGAAAGAAGATGTAACAACACATCCTCGTCCATTCCAAACTGATTTCCGTTGGAAAGCCGCAACAGAACTTTGATTCTGCAATTCACCCGATCTGCGCATTCTTTTAATATCTGATAATGCAACGGAGATTCAATCGTATAAATTCCCTTTCCCTGACTGTAAGAAAAGATGCGTTCCATCGAGGTAGCCGTCTTGTTAACTCCGGATACAACAATTTTTTCCGGAGCAATCTGCTCCCGGATGCAAATCTCATATTCACCGGGTGAACATACCTCTAAGCGATCCGTCAATTCCGACATCTTTCCGGCCAGAAAGGGATTCGCCTTCATTGCAAAACAAAGAGCAGTATCTGCCGGAAGTCTGTCACGTATCTGCTCTGTCCTCGCCGCCAGTTCTCCTTCATCAAATACATAAGCAGGTGTTCGGTATTCGGATATAATTTTTTCAAAAAGAGCGAATTGTTTATCGTTCATTCAGAGACCATCCTCCCATCTGTCACTATCTGCCGCAATGCTCATTTTATCACGTCGACCGTCGTCTCCGTGTGTTTTTTCGCATTATGTCGGTTCGTGCAAGCACAACCGCCGCAATGCTCATTTTATCACACTTTTTTATGAAAAAAAATAAAAGAATTCTTAATATTATTGCTTTTCCATTTTTTTATATTCGAAACGGAAATGCATCTCTGATATAGGTGATCTTGTCCTCCAAAACAGCGGCCACATCAAAGCGAACCGGTGTCGATTCCCCTAACTGATGGGAATACAGATAATATCCGGCCGCACCGCATATTCTCCTTTGCTTGGCAGCCCCAACCGCCTCCTGTGGGAACCCATACCGTGTAGATGTTCTGTATTTCACCTCGATAAAGACATAATAAATATCCTCTCTCGCAATAATATCAATCTCACCCTGTTTACAGCGATAATTCATCTCCAATATTTCAAATCCATGCTCTGTCAGATATTTTCTCACGACTTGTTCTGCATGTGAACCAATCGTTCTCTTATTTTTCTCCTGTAACACCAAATCCTCCAAATCCTGTCAGATATTCATCTTGACCAATCTCATTTCGCCAAGTCGGACGTTGTCGAACAAATATTACGTATAAAGGTTCTTCTATGAATCTCACAAGGGCCGAATTTTTTCAAGGCTTCCATATGCTGTGCGCTTCCATATCCCTTATTCCTTGCAAAATCATAGCCGGGATATTTTTCATCCATCTTCACCATATAGCGGTCTCTTGTCACCTTGGCGACAATACTCGCTGCAGCAATGGATACACTCTTTGCATCCCCTTTTATGATTGCCTCCTGCGGTATATCCACGTAAGGTATGGTAACCGCATCATTTAACAAAATATCCGGTTGAACCGATAATTGACTTAATGCGCTCCGCATGGCTTCATAATCTGCCTGTAAAATATTGATTTCATCAATCCGTTTTTCATCTGCAAATCCAATTCCAACCGCAACTGCTTTCTCCATGATCTCGTCATAGAGTTCCTCCCGCTTCTTCTTTGAGAGTTGCTTGGAATCATTCAGATAATAAATGTCGACATCCTTCGGCAAAATGACGGCTGCTGCCACCACCGGACCTGCTAGCGGACCTCTGCCCACTTCATCGATACCGCATATATATTGACATCTGTCATATTTCCGTTCATACGCTTTCATCTCATAGGTTCGTTTCACTTCATCTTCATAAGCCTGTATCCGTTTTTCTGCGCTTTCCACCAGCTTCTTAACACCGGAACGCGAATCTCCTTCAAACTGTGGAATCAGGCTCCGCAATTCTTCGATGGATGCATCTTTTAAGATGTTTTTTATTTCATTTGTATTCATATTATTTATCCTCGATTTTACCAAACCTTGAGAGTGGCCAGATGCGAAACGTTGTTTTTCCGATAATCCGTTCTCTCTCAATCGTTCCAACCTCTTCTGCCCGGGAATCCAGACTTACATTCCGATTGTCTCCCATCACAAAGTATTCGTCCTCATCAAGTGTCCATTCTTTTGCAATATTCTCATACTCATTCGGATCCTCATATACTCCGTTATTATAATATGCATATTTATCTTCCAGCAACTCATAATCCTGATCCGGTTCTTTGATATAGATTCTTCCGTCTTCTTCAATCCGCACCGTTTCCCCCGGAAGTCCGATCACGCGCTTGATATAATGATCACCGTTAGGAACCGGGAAAACAACAATATCAAATCGTTCCGGATCCTGAAAATGATATGTAAACTTATTCAGCCACAGATTATCCCCTGACGCCAATGTGATATCCATAGACGGTCCGTTCACCGGTGTACGTTGTCCGACATAACGATTGATCAGGAGCACAAAAACGACAGCAAAAATCATAAATAAAATGGTAGAAAGAATTTCGTGCGCGATATTAATCTCTTCTTTTGTTTCTGCTTTTGTTTCTGCTTTTTTCCCCTGCTTCTTTTTCATATTTTGTTCATCCTTCATTTTAATTTAATCTCTCCTATCGTCTAATCAATTTTCCCAAATTTACTTAACGGCCAGATTCGAATGGCTGCCTTCCCAATAAGGCTCTTTCTCTTGATCAGTCCTACATCTTCATAACGGGAATCCTTGCTGTCATTCCGATTGTCTCCCATCACAAAATATTCATCTTCACCGAGTGTCCACTCCTGTGTAACCGGAACGTATTGATCGGAAGACGAATCATATTCATACGCCGGTCGGAATTGTCCGCCGTCATAATACGCATATCTGTCTTCCAGCCGGTAAAAATCTTCATTCTTCTCTTTGATAAGAATCGTTCCGTCCTCTTCAATCTGAACAGTCTCACCCGGAAGCCCAATAATGCGTTTGATATAATAAACATCACTGTCCTGAAACGGAAATACTATGATGTCAAATCGTTCCGGATCATGAAATCGATAGGACAACTTATCAATCCAGAGATTATCACCATTCTCAAGGGTATCATACATAGAACTTCCGCTGACTTGTGTTCGCTGTCCCACAAAAGTAACTACAAGCCATACTACCAATACCGCTACTACAATATAAGGAATCGTTTCGACAATCTCTTTTACAATATTAATTTCCGGATCCTGTTTCTTATGATCCTGATTATTATCCGTTTTTTTCTTTGTCATACCTGCTCCCTATCCGGCTGCTCGATGGAAATTCTTCCAAGTTTTCCATTTCGGAACTCATCTAACAAAATGGATGCAGCCTTTTCATAATCAAGCTCATTTCCTTTCAAAAGACATCCTCTGTTGCTTGCAATATCTCCAAGTATCTCAGAAGATGCCAGCGCCTCATCAACCTGATACCGCTCCGACAAAGTCCCCGGATACTCTCTTTTCAGAAAATCCATCAGATTACAAGCCAACTCCACCTTTTGCAATATCTCATCGTTGATCGAACCAATAAAAGCGAGATGTTCTCCAACGGTTTCATCTTCAAACTTTGGCCAAAGAATGCCCGGTGTGTCTAAAAGTTCCACATTTTTATTGATTCGGATCCATTGTTTTCCCTTCGTTACGCCGGGTTTATTACCCACCTTCGTACAGGCTTTCTTTGCATAGGAATTGATAAATGTAGATTTCCCTACATTCGGAATTCCGACGATCATAGCCCGGATCGGACGGTTCAGAATCCCTCTTTTCCGGTCTCGTTCAATCTTTTCCCGACACGCTTCCTGTATCTTTTCGGTGATTGTTTTCATCCCCTGTCCATCTCTTGCGTTGATGGCAACTACCGGAATTCCTTTCTCTTTAAAAAATGTCTCCCATTCGGAATTGATCTTTTTGTCTGCCAGATCACATTTATTCAACAGTACAAGTCGGAATTTATTGTTGGCAAGCGTATCGATATCCGGATTTCGACTGCTGACCGGTACTCTGGCATCCAACAATTCGATCACGATATCGATCAACTTCATATCTTCCTGCATCATACGTTTTGCCTTCGTCATATGACCGGGATACCACTGTATATTCATATCTACTTTACACCTCCCAGTTCACTTCTCGGCGATAGTCGGAAAAATATCTTTCCGCTGATCTCTTTTTTTGAAATATTACCGATATTAACATAGCGAGAGTCCTCACTACTGTTACAGTTATCTCCTATCACAAAATATTCTTCATCACCCAGAGTTAACACATCGAGCGCCGTCCCCTCTGTCATGATCAGATCCTCAAACGGAAGATCGGTCAGCACATTGCCATCCACAAAAATACGCCCATTCATAATCTGAATCGTTTCCCCGGGAAGCCCTATGATTCGTTTTATATTATAATATCCTTCTGTATCTTCTTTCAATTTGAACGCAATGATATCGTATCGCTTGGGATCATGAAATGTATAAGCCCGTTTGTTCAACAACAGCACGTCCTGATTATTCAATGCCGGTACCATACTCTGTCCAATCATGGTAACCGACTGCACACCAAACGTCACAATACTATATGCAAAAATGACCACAACCAGGATAGAAAGGATCCATTTTCCTATTTCTGAAATAAAATCTTTAATATTAAATTCCTGTCTGTCATAACTACTTCGATATCTTCTACGCAGCCTCATACTGTCTCCTCAATCCAAAAAGCTTTGCTTCAAACACCATTCAAAGAAGGAAAGGCCAGAGTAAAACCATTTACTCCAGCCTCTTCACACCTTAAGAACTATTTCACTAATTCTTTTACTCTTGCAGCTTTACCTACACGATCACGCAGATAATATAATTTTGCACGTCTTACCTTACCGCGTCTTACAACCTCAATCTTTTCTACAATCGGAGAATGCAACGGCCAGGTCTTCTCAACACCAACACCGTTAGAATTCTTACGAACCGTAAACGTCTCTCTGTTGCTTCCACCCTGACGCTTGATCACGGTACCTTCAAAAACCTGAATTCTTTCTCTGTTACCCTCTTTTACCTTTGCTGATACCTTAACCGTATCACCCACTTTGAAGTCAGGAATCTCAGACTTTAACTGAGCAGCTTCAATGTTCTTAATAATATCGTTCATAATGAACCTCCTTATAATATTAGACGTTCTTGCAAGGATCATTTACACCACTCCGACATAACGGATTCATCAGGTAACTTGCAGAGGACCATCCGATTCTTGTGATTCCATGAAAGAAAGTCACAACTCATTAAATTTAACACATCCGGGAATAAAATGCAAGTATCTTTTATAAAAAATAATACATATCCTTACAATCCTTCCCGAATCTGTCTGCGCACTTCATCGAGTTCCTTGCCAAGCTCTTCTTTTTGATGCAGGAGATTTTCTCTTTTTTTGCTGAACGGGATGATATCGTTACGAAATGCATACTCTCTGATAAATATAAAATCCCGCTCAAGAAGATATTCCAACACCGCATGTTTAAATCCGTTGAACAGATATATAAATATCGCAGAAAACCCAACAAGAAAGATCAAACTGAACAGCATATAAACAATAGGTTCCAGATCTTTTCCCAACACTGCCTGTAATGCCGCTACCCCCAGCATCACAATCACTGCGATCAAACTGCATCTCACAGCATACGAAAATTCTTCATTCACCTTCATGATTTCTTTATCCAATACCCGCAAGGAGGTTTCCATTTCCATATTCTCCGATATAAGAGCCGCCTCCTGTTTTTTCAGGGATTCATATAATGCCTGAACATCAACCTCATCCTCGCTTTCCTTCTTAATCGTAAAAGCGCTTTCTTTCGGTTTCTGATCAAATAATACTTCATGCTTGCGAAGAATATCCTGTCTTTTTTTCCGCTCCTGCAATACCGAATCCTTTTCCAGACTCAACTGCACATACTGCTGGTCAAGGTTTGCAATCTGTTCCTGCAATAATTTGATCTGATCTTCCGTTTTTCTTTGCTGTCTCTGTAACGTATCCAGATCATGTCTCAGGGCAAATTGTTCTGCCCGTTTCGTATTTCTGCTCAGGAAAAGAAAGACACCTTTTTTCACGCTGCTTAATGCCAGCAAAACAAATACCCCTGCTAAAACAGCCAGAAGGAAAAAACTGAATGGCAGAAATTTTATCCAAAACCAAATATTAGCCGTATCAAAAAGCAACACCGCAATCTCGAGAATAAAACCAAATCTCAACATTTTCTTTCTTTTCGGTATATATTGATTTTTATACTTCAGCTCATTTAATTGATTTTCAAGTACTCTTTTTTTCTCTTTGCAATCATACATCTGCGTAGCAAGACCAGATATCTCTTTTGCATCATCCGTCCAATCTCTAAACATTTACTCTCTCCCCCTGTCCTTTTTATCCAGTAAATCCGGTCTTCTCTCCTGCGTCCGCCTAATGGATTGTTCCAGCCTCCATGCCTCGATGTTTTTATGATGTCCGGAAAGCAATACCTCAGGAACCTTATGCCCCATAAATTCTTCCGGTCTGGTATATTGCGGATATTCCAGAAGATTATCATGAAAGGTCTCGAACTCCGCACTGACGTCATTGTTCAGCACTCCCGGTACCAGTCTCGAAACGGCATCAATCACAACCATTGCCGGAAGTTCCCCTCCGGTCAGCACATAATCGCCTATAGAGAGATTGTCCGTCACGATCATCTCTAACACCCGCTCATCAATCCCCTCATAATGACCGCAGAGCAGGATCAGATCTTCTTCCTTCGCCAGTTCCTCCGCGATCGATTGGTTGAACACTTTGCCCTGTGGTGTCATATAGATCACACGCGGTCGCCCTGCCTTAACCAATTCCTGATCATTCCCTGTCGTTCCATCCGACACATGCTCTGATTGCGTCTGACCACCTTCCGTATGGTCACGGGATTCGATTGCCTGTCTCACATGTTCATAAGCACGATACACAGGTCCCGGCTGCATGACCATCCCTGCGCCTCCGCCATATGGATAATCATCCACATGTCCGTGTTTATTCTCCGCAAAATCCCGGATATTGGTGGCATCGATTGTAATGTATCCGTTCTTTACCGCACGTCCGGTGATGGAAGTATTTAATCCGTCCATGACCATTTCCGGAAATAATGTCAATATATGAAAATGCATGCTATTCCTCCATCCCTTTCATCAGGCGTACCGTCATCTGTCTTTCATCCAGATCTACTTTTTGAATGCATTCCTTAATAGCCGGAAGAAGCCATTCTTTTTTTCCCTCTCCCTTTACCACATATACATCATTGGCTCCGGTCGGAATGATTTCATCTAAAACTCCGAGTTTGCGTCCATCCTCTGTCTGAACCGATAAGCCGATCAGATCTGTCATAAAATATTCATCTTTTGCAAGTTTCACAGCGTGTTCTCTGTCGACAAACAATTTACACTGTTTGTATTTTTCTATATCATTTATATTATCAATCCCGTCAAATCGTAGAATGACCATGTTCTTGAAAAATTTGCATCCGGCAGCTTTGACCGGAACCATTTCTCCCTTATATTCAATAAAACATTCTTTTAATTTTCGAAACCGGCTGTTGTCATCTGTCGTGGGAAATACCTTAACCTCTCCCCTGATACCATGTGTTGATGTGATCACACCAATCTGCAGTAAATCCTCCATTCATTCCTCCCGAAAAATATATACCGAAAACAAAGAAGCCGTCATTCGTTGACAGCTTAAATTACATACATAGATTCAAATACAAATGTTATACAGGTCAACCTGTGCGTTTGCCAAAAGCAAATATTAAGTATACCTGCATATACCGCAACTGTGGGATATACCGTTGCAACGTGTATATAGATATTCCTGCATGAGGATATCTATATACCGTCAAACGTATCCCGGAATCAAAAAGATGACTCTTATTTGATATCCACAATTACCTTCTTATCACCCTTTGAAGCAGCCGCTTTTACAACGGTCCGAATTGATTTTGCAATTCTACCCTGTTTACCGATTACTTTTCCCATATCTTCCTGTGCGACCTTAAGCTCTAAATAAATTGCGTCATCTTTATTCGTCTCGATGACCTGAACCTCCTCCGGATGATCAACCAGGGATTTTGCTATTACTTCTACTAATTCCTTCATATCGAATAACCTCCCAAGGCCTATTTCTCGATACCGGCCTGCTTCAAAAGCTTAGCAACGGTTTCGGTAGGCTGAGCACCATTAGCCAACCATTTTTTTGCTGCCTCTTCATCAATC
>CAJOMI010000051.1 GCA_905235545.1 uncultured Lachnospiraceae bacterium
AGGACCGACAAAAGTTACAACCACTGTCAGCAATTCTGACATTGGGTTAGTGCAAATATATATGTTTGATTATCCTGACGAGGGTAGTATGTGGGCAAATGGGTTCCATTATTGGTCACAGGAGGCTATCCAGACGGGACTTTATTTGGATAAATTGGATAGCGATGGGTATCCGACTTATATAGGAGGAGAGCCAGATCCAGCTCAAGATGATCCGGATCGGATTCATACTGTTCAAAATACGTCTTTGGCTGAATATTTCACTCCGGGTAACGATTATTATGTTGGAACGGCTGATAAACTTTTTCAACTAGATAGCTCAACCGGAAAATATTACTATAACAGTGCATGGAATTCTGCATATTATGATGAAACTAAAGGTGAGTTTACTTTATACGAGGAGAGGGTTGCACAATATATACCGGAAGAGCCGGGTATATTTGCACGTACAGCTTGGAAGAAAGGTAACTTCTATCCGTATGATATGATTGATATCAATAAAGTTGCGGCAACTAATATTGATCATGATTTAAAAGGAACGCCGGTATATGGTGTGGAGAATGGTAAAAATGTTAACTGCTATTTCGGTATGTATATGATCGGTAACATTTTCCAGCCGGAGAACGGCCAGAGCATTAAAAATAAAATTGGCGAGGATGGGGTTATAACACCAATACTTGACGATAATGGAAAACCGAAAACAGAAGATATGACGTTCACCATTCGGGGCGATGATGATATATTGGTATACATTGATGATGTTCTGGTATTGGATCTTGGTGGTATTCACGATCCATTGGAAGGAACCATTAACTTTGCTACCGGTGAAGTGAAATTATACGACGGAAATGGTGAAGAAGTAGAAGCTTACTCATCTACCTTAAAGGAAAAACTACTAGAGAATGAAGGTTCCTTAAATGGACATACTTTGACCGATAAAGATTTTAAAGGTAATACATTTTTGGATTACAGTGTTCATTCCATGAAGATTTTTTACGCTGAAAGAGGCGGTGGAGCATCTAATTTATTTGTTGAGTTGAATACACCAACAAAACCTTCCCTTCCTATTAAGAATAGTTTCTGGCTGGATAATAAGGAGACTCCGGGCAAAAATTATACTAAGTTTAATAAGAAGGATGACAATATCAAAAATGCACAGTACATCCTTGAGGAATTGGTGAATGTTGATGATTATGATCCTGATCCTGATTCTGATCCTGATCATGATCCTGATCCTGGATATAAGGTAAAATTGGTGGTAGATGAAGATGATAATGATGAAGATGATAATGATGAAGATGATAAAACAGTGCTAATTAAAACGAATGAATTAGCAAAGGGTGTTTCATATCCACTTACTCCTGACAAGAAGTATCACATTGAGATTTCAGGAACTAAGAATGGTATTCCAATAACTATAAAGTCTGATGAGATCGTTGGAAGTACTACGCAGGATAAAATCCATTTATATACTGAAACGATAAAGGATACCGATCTGAATGAAAAGAACTATCTGGTATACAATGTACAGACTGTTTCCTATGGTGATGATGCTTTTAATAAAGATGACGATGGATATGGTGGCGACTATGAATTCAAAGATCTGGACTATACGAAGCAGTATCGGGTCGTACAACAATTGTATACATTGGATAATGATGGGGAAATGCATCCGGCAGATGGAAGTTCGAAGGATTATCCGTATGAGTTTACAGATTTGGCAATCAATAAAAATGTAACAGCGACAAACGATAAAAAATCAGCACAGCGCGTAGTGACTGACATAATTGGATTTTTGGATGATTCAAATGTTTTACATTATCCGGAAGTAGAGTTCAAGAATGTATATACTGAGGTGGAGCTTACAAAGCAGATCAACGAAAATGGAACTGACGTGGATCATGCATCTGTTTCCGATGGTGGAGATGTTATATATGATATTGAAACCAATATTCCAAATTATAGTAATTATCCGAAAGATGCGAATATTGTTTATCAGATTTATGATGAGCCGGATGATAGATTAACTTATAACTTGAATGCTAACGATTTTGTGACTGTTAAAGTAGGAGAAAAGACACTTACTAGTGGTACGGATTATGAAGTGACTGAAAAAACTGAAGAGGGGAAAACATACATAGTTTTAACTATAAAGAAACCGAAAGATTATCCAAACAAAAACATTAATGTAACATATAAAATGCAATGCCATAGTGATGACAATGACAATACGCCTATCAAAAATATTGCTTTTACTAAATTTACCATAACTCCGAATGCAGTAGCAGGTGATACGAGTGCGATTGGAAATAGTAACGAGGACGATGCTAGTGTTGATATTGTGTTCGGAAAGATCATCGTTGACAACAGCTTTTTATTGACCAAGTCAGATGGCGTTACGGAAAAACTGGAGAAAGCACCAAAACCAGACGATTTTGCAAATGTGACATTTAGACTTGTGGATGGAGACGGCAATAAGGTAGAAGTACCATACAGTGACTTCGTAAATGGCAGGTATACGTTCGAAGGATTGGATCCGAATAAGACTTATAAGCTTGAGGTTGTATCTACAGAGAAGAACGGAGGAACAGACGATAATCCGTATGTAGACAGAACGGTAAACGGAACAAAAGGAAATGAGATCGGAAGATTAACAGCAACTCCGGATGGCACCGAAGTAAAAGTAGTGAACTACTACAAGGAAATAGATGCAGGACAGCAGCCACCGGAGGATCCGACACCGGAGGATCCGACGCCAGTGGAAACTCCGAAAGGAAAAATTTCTGTAACCGATATCTTCAGGATTAAGGATGAAAACGGTAAAGTTGTAGACGAGCAGGACAATGCACCGGATGCGGATGAGTACAACGAAACCGTGAAGTATGTGCTTTATGTAAAGAATAAAGATGGTGGTTACGACTGGGTAGCAACGAAATCCGGAGAATGTACCTTTGATAATTTGGATACCGACAAGGTATATCAGGTAAGAGTAGAGGCAACATCTGACAGTAAACACGGGGCGAATGACGATGTGAAGTACTCCGGAACGAATCAGGAAGTATTCCTGAATGTCAAGGCAACACCGGAAGGAACTAAGTTAGAAGTAGTCAACAATTATATGGTAGAACCGACACCGACACCAGCAGATCCGGAAAATCAGGAAGAAGAAGGAAAAATCATTGTAACGGACATCTTCATGATTACGGATAAAGATGGCAAAGTAACCCAACAGGAAGATGCACCGGATGATAAGAAGTACAGAGAAACTGTTAAGTATGTGCTTTACGAGAAGGACGGAGATACCTACAAAGAGGTAGAGGGAGATCTGGGAGTATCGACTTACGATGCAGAAAAAGGAACTTACACTTTTGAAGGTCTGGACACCAGTAAAAATTACAGAATTAATGTGGAGCCGACAGATAATAGTAACTGGGGTGAAACAGACAAAGCGAAGTATACGGGAACTGACCAAAAGATTTTCTATGTAACTGCTACAAAGGAAGGCAGAACTGTACAAGTTGTAAACAATTATCAGGAGCCTGTAGTAGAACCGGAGAAAGGAAGTATCGTTGTAGAAGATATCTTTAAGATTAAGGATAAAGACGGTAATGTAACTGAAACGAAAGACGATGCACCGAATGATGAGGAGTACAGAGAAACTGTTAAATATGTGCTGTATGTAAAAGACGGAGATATATATAAGAAATTAGATGTAATACCGGATTATGATTCAGACAAGGGAACATATACTTTCAAAGACCTCGAAACAGATAAGGATTATCAGATTCGTGTAGAAGCAGAAAAAGGCAGTAAATGGGGAGGAAAAGACGGAACGAAGTATACCGACACCGATGAGCTGTCTATCAATGTAAAAGCTACAAAGGATGGAGCTAAAGTAACAGTAGTAAATAACTATGTGAAGGAGGAGGCGCCTGCAACTACGGAGACTCCTACAACCGAAGCACCGACGACCGAAGCACCTACAACCGAAGCACCTACAACCGAAACACCTACAACCGAGTACGACGAGGATGAAGATGACGAGGATGAGGACGAGGACGAAGATGAGGACGACAAGTCAACAGAGGAATCGAAGAAGACCGGTCGGAATGCACGTACAGGTGATGACAGCCCGATCGTGCCGATGACGCTCCTGTTATTGGTTGCATTGTGTGGAAGTGTAATCACGATTAAAATTAAAAAGGGTAATGAATAATCATTAGACTTTAGCAAATGGAAAGTCGGCATTCATTGAATATAGATGAATGCCGATTTTCAATTTAACAGCAAATGTGAAATCGATGAATATACGGCCGGATAAGGCGAGAGAAAAAGAGGAAATGTATGAATGATTCGGTAAGATTGAACAAATATATCAGTGCTTCCGGCTTCTGCTCAAGGAGAAAAGCGGATGAGTGGATAGCGGCAGGCAAGGTGACGGTCAATGGAAGTGTGGCGGATATCGGAGCACGTGTAAGCGATGCGGATGAAATCAGAATAAATGATAAGATTATAAAGTGTGAGGAATCCTTCAAGTTGATTGCATTTTATAAGCCGAAGGGATATGCATGCACTGCCCACAGGGGGGATGCTTCCGGAATTTTTCGCAATTTTGAACTGGATCCGGATCTTCGATACATCGGAAGACTGGACAAGGATTCCGAGGGACTTTTGCTTCTTACGAATGACGGGAATCTGTGTAATGAGATTGCCAGAGCGAGAAACCGGCATGAAAAGGAATATATTGTGTCGGTGAACCGGGATCTTACGGAAGAAATGCTCAAAGGAATGGCAGAAGGAGTTCGCATTTATGATCCGAATAAAGATGTATGGGTAGTTACAAGACCTTGTAGAGTGAAAAAGCTTGGAGTGAGATCTTTTTCCATTATTTTGACACAGGGACTTAACAGACAGATCCGCAGAATGTGTGAACAGCTCGGATATCGTGTGACCGCACTTAGGAGAGTCCGTGTGATGAACATTGAGCTTGGAGAGATGAAGCCGGGGGAGATTCGACCGGTGAAGGAAGAGGAAATTGCGAACCTGCGAAAACGGATAAAAGGTTGTTGAGGGAGTGACTTGTGCGGCCACGGAAACAGATAGCAGGCTGACACGAACTAAGACAGAATAAATGGAAATGGAGTTATGGTTTAATGGAAGAGAAGAAACGAATCGAGGAGCTGGTTGCAACATTGAATCAGGCGTCCGAGGCATATTATAACGGTAAAGAAGAGATTTTGTCCAACTACGAGTGGGATGCTATGTTCGACGAATTGACAAGGTTAGAGGAAAAGACGGGATATCTATTGCCGGACAGTCCGACGCAGAATGCCGGTTATGAGGAAAAGAACGGGGAAAAAGAGGCACACGAATATCCGGCTTTATCTTTGGCGAAGACAAAAAGTATCGAAGAACTGCAGAAATGGGCAGGAGAACGGGAAATCTGGCTTTCCTGGAAACTGGATGGTCTGACGCTGGTCGCCACCTATGATAATGGGGATCTCACAAAGATATTGACCAGAGGAAACGGAACTATCGGTACGAATATTACCTTTATGAAAGAGGCAATCATCGGTATTCCACAGACCATATCCTATAAGGGACATCTGGTGGTCCGGGGAGAAGCGACCATATCGTATACCGATTTTGAGATGATCAACGATATGATCGAGGATGAGGATGAAAAGTATGCCAATCCGAGAAATC
This sequence comes from uncultured Lachnospiraceae bacterium, assembly GCA_905235545.1. Classification (GTDB taxonomy): domain Bacteria; phylum Bacillota; class Clostridia; order Lachnospirales; family Lachnospiraceae; genus CAG-590. The sequence goes on from CAJOMI010000051.1 coordinate 5,707, forward strand.
TTGCTTCCGGTACATTGGCACTCGATATTACGAATCTGTATAAAGTGAAGGAGAGACGGATCCATTTCAACGCATTTACACTGGTGCATATCGATGACGATATTTCTTCCTGGGGAAAACGAATGGACTTTCTGGATGAACAGGGATTTCTCACAGTGGAAAGGGAAAAGACGGATGCGGCTGGAATCGCTTCCGTGGTGGATCAATGGACGGATAAGGTGGAGTCCGGAAAGATGGATATTCCGGTGGACGGACTGGTGATCTGCTATGAGGATAACGACTATGCACAGACCGGATCCGTGACCGGACATCATGCGACAAGGGCAGGATTTGCGTTCAAATGGCAGGATGTGTCGGCAGAGACGCAGCTGGAATACGTAGAGTGGTCCTGTGCAGCCTCCACGATATCACCGGTGGCGGTATTTTCTCCGGTACAGCTAGAGGGAACCACGGTGAGCCGGGCGTCCCTTTGCAACATCAGTGAGATGGAACGACTTGGAATCGGAGAGAATGGTAAGACGACGCTGGAGGTCATCAAGGCAAATAAGATCATACCGAAGTGTATTGCGGTAAAGAAGGCAGAGGGAACCTTTACGGTTCCGGAAGTTTGTCCGGTGTGCGGGGCAAAAACGGAAATCAGGGAGAGTGTGAACAGTGGCACAAAGACATTGCACTGCTCCAATCCGGAGTGTACGGCAAAACACATCAAGAAATTTACCCGTTTTGTCAGCAAATCGGGGATGGACATTGACGGACTTTCCATACAGACTATTGTGAAGTTTATCAATCTGGGATATATCAGGCGGTTTGCTGATATTTATAAATTGGAAGAACATGCGGATGCGATCCGTGAACTTGAAGGATTCGGCGAGAAGTCCTGTGACAATATGATGCAGGCAGTCGAAAAAAGCAGAAGCGTTCATCCGGTGAATCTTATTTACGCACTTTGCATCCCTTTGATCGGAACGGATGCGGGCAAGAAGATCATCGCTGCCGCCGGCTATCAGGGCTTTCTGGATCGCTTGGAAAACGGAACCGGATTTGAGGATGTGGACGGTATCGGACCGGAGAAATCCAATTCGATCGTCGAGTGGTTTGAGAAGGAGGATAACCGCACAGGATTTTATGCACTGTTGGATGAACTTGAGGTAGAACCGGTGGAACCGGCGGTGAAAAGCGGAGGTAAGTGTGAAGATCTTACCTTTGTGATCACCGGAGATGTTCATCATTACAAGAATCGGGCGGAATTCAAGGCGTATGTCGAGAGTGAAAATGGTGCCGTGACAGGAAGTGTGTCGAAGAAGACCGATTATCTGGTGAACAATGACGTGGAATCGACATCCTCGAAGAATCAGAAGGCAAAGGCACTGGGAATACCGATCATTTCCGAGGATGAATTTGTGGAAATGTTTGGATAGAGCGCATTCTCATGGTTGCTTTTTTACTTACAGATTGGTATAATGTGAGAGTTACAAGATTTTTTAGGGATTCAAACATGTATCAAGCGCAGGCTGGTCTGGCAGAGGAACTGTTTCAAAATGATTGACCGGCTGCAGGAAAGAAGGAATGAACATGCCAATTAGGATAGACAATGATCTGCCGGTGAAGAAAATATTGGAGGACGAGAATATCTTTGTGATGGATGAGGACCGCGCCGTGAGTCAGGACATCCGTCCGCTTGAAGTGGTGATCCTTAATCTGATGCCACTCAAAGAAGACACGGAATTACAGCTTCTTCGCAGTCTTTCCAATACACCGTTACAGGTGAACATTACATTTATCCGCACCGGAACGTATGAGCCGAAGAATGTGGCAAGGAAGCATTTGGAACGGTTCTATACGACTTTTGATCAGATCAGAAACCGCCGTTTTGACGGATTGATCATCACCGGAGCTCCGGTCGAGAAGATGGAATTTGAAGAAGTGGAATATTGGGAAGAACTGACGGAGATCATGGACTGGTCGGAGAAAAATGTGACCTCCACCCTTCATATCTGCTGGGGTGCGCAGGCGGGTCTTTACTATCGTTACGGAGTACACAAATATGATCTTCCGGAGAAACTTTCCGGAATCTATAAACATTACACGTTCCACAAGAGAACGCCTTTGGTCAGAGGGTTCGACGATTCCTTCCTTGTACCGCAGTCCCGTTATACGGGAAGCAATAAGGACGAGATCGTTGCCAATGACAAATTGGAGATCGTATCGGAGAGTGAGATTACCGGGCCGTATCTGATCATTGCGGAAGAGGGCAAGAATATCTTTGTGACCGGACATCCGGAATACGATACCCTGACGCTGGATCAGGAGTATAAGAGAGATATGGAAAAAGGCTTGAATCCGGCGATTCCTTGCAATTATTATCCGGATGACGATCCGACGAAGAAACCGATCAAATCCTGGAGATGTCATGCCAATACACTTTATTTCAATTGGCTCAACTATTATGTATATCAGGTGACACCTTATCAATTGTAGAATATAGTAACAGGTTATGTTTTAGCCACTTGCACTTGCTGCATACGACTAAAGGCTGTGCTGTTACAGGAAATGAATTGAAAAAAAGGGAAGGATTCACATTTTTACTTTACATTTAAAGCCACAGACACTATAATAACGATTAGTGTTTGTGGCTTTGTTGATAAAGATAATCGTTAAAGATAAGGAGTGTATAATCAGGTGAAGAACACAGTAGAGATCAGATGGCATGGCCGTGGAGGCCAGGGTGCCAAGTCAGCAGCACTTATGTTGGCGGATGCTGCATTTATGACAGGAAAATATGTACAGGGATTTCCGGAATACGGGCCGGAGCGAATGGGAGCGCCGATCACAGCGTATAACCGCATCAGCGAGGATGTGATCCGGGTGCATTCCAATATCTACGATCCGGATTATGTCGTGGTTGTGGATGAGACCTTATTGGAGAGC
>CAJOMI010000052.1 GCA_905235545.1 uncultured Lachnospiraceae bacterium
AAAGCATCGGATCGAGTCCGACAACAACCGGTGCGTTCAATGTTGAAATCTTATTCACTAATGTATTGATCATAGCATCCTCCTAAATTTATCCTCCGGCAGGAGGACATTCTGTTTTCTATTATATTCCATTTTCTCGATTTCTTCAATTCCCGATTTCGAATAATTATAAATCGATATTTTTCTCTTCCATGATCATGGTTACCATCCGTACTCCCATCACTCCAAAAAGCACACCAAGTATCATTCCGACCAATACATCGGAAGGAAAATGTACATACAGATACAATCTCGAGAAAGCCATCAAAAATGCAAGTATCCCCGCCGAAACTTTATATCTTTTTTTGACCGGCATCAGAAAGACAACGCCAAAGAGTGCAAACGCAACCATAGTATGTGCTGACGGAAATGAATAATCGTTCAGTTCTTTCACCAGCAAATCATAATGTTCTACCTGATTATATGGTCTTTGTCGCTCCACCATATTCTTGATCAATATATTGCCAAAGAGCAGGCAAAGCGTAAGACCGCTCGCAAGACTTATCCCCCATTTTCTGTATTTGGGTATGCAAAAAAAGAGCACAGCCATAAGAATAAAAAGCCATCCCTTTTCACCAAAGAATGAGATAAACAGGCAAAACCGGTCCAAAAAAAGACATCTCAAATTCTCCTGTATCCAATCCAAAATTTCAAAATCCATTTTATAGATCCATTCTGTTAACATCCTTTTCTCCTTCTTTCTTCTAAATGTGAACAAGTGATTGCAAAACTTCTTAATTATACTTGAGTCCGTTTTTCATATTGTATAGATTCCATAATCAGACCTTTTATATAATTTCATACAGATGACCCGAATATGCCTCCAATCTCATGCTGCACCACCCATTTCGAACGGGAATCTCCTCACTTTGACAGTTCTCATTACCTCCGTAAATATCGCTGGCCGTGTTGATCAACTCTTTGAGCAGATGATTGCCCTGCAGTCTGAAAGAATAGTTTTCATAACAAACATTTCCAAAATTGAATACAGCAAAAATCCGGCCACCTCCTGCCGTTCGCGTAAATGCATAGACTAAATCCCACGCCTTATCCTCGGCAACTGCAGAATAACATGCACTATTGTACTCGCCTTCATAGAGTGCCGGATATGTAAGATAGATCCGATTCAGATCCCTGCAAAACCGTTCAAAGGACCGATGCATTGGAAAGTTCTCCAACACCTCAAAATCCTGCGGCCGGTATTCTTCCCATTCTCTGAATTGTCCGATTTCATTTCCCATAAAACTAAGTTTCTTCCCCGGATGTGTCATCATATAGAGAAACAGGGTACGACACTGTGCAAATTTCTCCTCGTATGTGCCGTACATTTTATCTAAAATCGTCTTTTTCCCGTGTACAACCTCATCATGCGAAAAGGCAAGCAAATATAACTCATTGTAAAAATAATGCATGGAAAAATGCAAAAGCGAATAACATTCTCTCCGTTTCTCCGGCGGTTGACCGAAAAAATAAAATATATCATGCATAAAGCCGAGATCCCATTTGTAATCAAATCCAAGACCACCATACGCAACGGGAGCCGTCACCTTCAGATAATTTGTGGAATCCTCCGCGATAAGAATGACGTGAGGATGCCTTTTTTTCAATCCCTCATTCAAACTTTTTATAAAAGAAATGGCTTGTTCATTTATACCATTCTCCTCTCGTCCACCCCGGTAAATCAGATTGGATACCGCATCAAATCGCAACGCGTCAATATGATATTCCGACAGCCAGTAATTCGCACTGGATTTTAAGAAGCTGGCAACTTCTCCCCTTCCATAGTTGAAATAATAAGAACCCCATTCACTCCTTGCTCTTTCAGAATCCTCCGGTTCATATAACGGTGTTCCGTCAAAAAGAGAAAGACCATAGTCATCCACTGCAAAATGTACCATCACAAAATCTAAAATGACACCGATTCCTTCCATATGACATTGGTTGATAAAGGACTGCAGACCATTACAATCTCCATATCTGGCAGTAGGCGCAAAAAATCCCGTACACTGATATCCCCATGATTCATCCAACGGATGTTCCTGTAACGGCATGATCTCCACATGGGTATACCCCATTTCTTTGAGATACGGAATCAGCGTATCCGCCATTTCTTCATAACGGTACCATCGATCCCCATTCAACTTCCATGATCCAAAATGAATTTCATAGATATTCATCGGGCGATTGTAACCTTTATCCGTATTGGTCATCCACTCAGCATCCGTAAAGGAAAAGGTGCGAAGATCACGGATAACAGATGCCGAACAAGGTCTAAGCTCCATGCCAAACCCATAGGGATCCGCCTTATCGGTCACGCTGCCATCATGATGATAGATCCGGTATTTATACATCTGTCCAACCTTTGCATCCGGTACAATACCACTGTAAATACCGCCTCTGCCACGGCAGGACAATTCGATATCATGCCACATGCTGAATTCTCCAAATACCGTTACTTTATAAGCTCCCGGAGCATATACGGTGAACCGCACCCCTTGCTTTTCCGGATGTGCGCCAAAATATTCATACGCCCGCCATTCATTTCCACTGTAAAAATCCTGCAAAACCATATATATGCCTTTCTAATATCTTATGGTCAGTTCAGTATACAAGAATATTTCATAACCGTCAACTTCCTGCATATACTAAATAGAAAGGGCAGGGAGCATCTAATATGGAATCACCCAACCGACATCCGCTGGAATCAATCACCAAACGTTCAGATCTTTCTATGTTGGAGCTATTGATTCCGTTCGTGGATTATCCACTCAAACTCCCGCTTGCTCTTTTTATAAAATTAAATGAAATTATGCTGATTGCAAATGCATTCCGCTCTGCCGATACCATTGAACGTATGGGATTACATAGTGAGTCAAGAGATCCCATGCAGATAATCGGTTCCTTAACAGGTATCTCTCCGGAAATGCTACAACTTTTTTATTCCTATGCCAACACAGCAATGGATTCGGCTTTTTTCCCGGATAGTTCGGCTTACAAAGAACAAACCGACACCGCGAACACGGATACCACGGACGAAAACGGATTTCCTTCCGATTCGAATTTGACATCGGATTCTGATATTTCTGATTTTCCGCCAGAAAATACAAATTTTGAAACAAATATCCAAAAAATTCTGGCAGACTATGACATGCAACAGGCACAACAATTTGCAGAAGAAACCGAAAAATTAAATCCATATTGAATGCCATCATTTCACAGGTAAATGCGAAACTCTTGTTTGCTTTTTCAGGATTGTACATATTATACAGTTCCATCACAGGCACGCTTTCGCTGCTTGTCTCACGCAGCGGTACTAAATTCGCAGTAAACTGCTCATTAAGTACCGGCGGTTCCAAAGCACCTGTTTATGGAATCTGTATAATATGTACAATCCAATATACAATATTCATGAGTTTCGCAATTGCCTGCCATCATTTCAAAAAAGGAGGAAAATAACATGACCTATCAGGAACTATCTTCTACATCGGAGTTTCAGAAATTACATCCGGTAAAACAACAGATTATACGGGAGATTTTTCAAAACGGAAATTCATCCTCCCCGGAAGCGCTACTTAGCACTCTCATGTCCCTCAACAAGGAACTCTCCAGACGCAACCTCAATTTTACAAAAGAAGAATCTTCCCTGCTCATCAATGCGATCAAAGAGACCATGCCTATAAAAGACCGGCAAAAAGTGGAAATGCTACTCAATCTGTTCTACCGTTAATATATTGGATGCAAATTCCGGTACTGCGCAAATGAAATAATGGATGTCCTCGCAAAGATAAATTTCCATATCAACAATATATCAACCGCCTCTATAGATCAAAAGACAACCGGAAATCATAAATAACTTCCTGTTGTCTTTCATTTTGACTTTAATTTTTTCGAAACTCCAATAATTCCAGACCTTCGTTATGTTCCAGTACCGTATTGATCGTCCACTGGTTCGTAAATAAAAGAAGTGGATTACCCTTCATGTCCTTCACCTTCTTGACCTCGTTGACACGTTTTAAGGCATTGACATCCGTAGTCGGATCTTTGATCCATCGGATGAAATTATACGGTAACGGTTCTAATTTGATCTCACATCCATACTCGTTCTCCAGTCGATACTTCAATACATCAAATTGAAGGACACCCACCACGCCGACAATGATCTCCGACATTCCGGCAGTGTATTCCTGAAAAATCTGAATCGCGCCTTCCTGGGCAATCTGGGTAACGCCCTGCACAAATTGTTTCCGCTTCATCGTATTCATCTGTACCACTCTGCAGAAATGCTCCGGTGCAAAGGTCGGAATTCCTTCATATTCGAATTTATTACCCGGTTTACACAAGGTATCGCCTATGGAGAAGATGCCCGGATCAAACACACCGATCACATCTCCTGCGTACGCCTCATCAATTACCTTTCTATCCTGTGCCATCAACTGCTGTGGTTGGGATAATTTCATTTTACGCTTGCTCTGCACATGGTACACATCTTTCGAGGCGTCAAATTTGCCCGAACAGATTCGCATAAATGCGATACGATCCCGGTGCGCTTTGTTCATATTGGCCTGTATCTTGAATACAAATGCCGAAAAATCCTCCTGCATCGGATCGATCGGTCCCTCGTTTGACATTCTCGAAAGCGGCGGTGTCGTCATTTTCAAAAAATGGTTAAGGAACGTCTCAATACCAAAGGTGTTGAGCGCCGAGCCAAAAAATACCGGTGACAACTCTCCTTTGTTGACCTTTTCAAGATCAAGCGGTTCACTGGCACCGTCCAAAAGTTCAATCTCTTCCATCAATTGATCGTAAAGAATCTGACCGATATCCTGTTTCAGTTCTTCGTCATCGATAGAATAGTCTGTTTCTGCTGCCTTTTTCGCTCCTCCGGTGGATACTGCCTGAAACTTAGACACCGTTCTCGTCTCTCTGTCATATACGCCTTTAAATTCCTTACCGGAGCCGATCGGCCAATTCACCGCACATGTCTGAATTCCAAGTACGGATTCAATATCATCTAACAATTCAAAGGTATCCTTTGCGTCACGGTCCATCTTATTGATAAACGTGAAAATCGGAATATGCCGCATCACACATACTTTGAATAATTTGATCGTCTGTGCCTCTACACCCTTTGAAGCATCTATCACCATAACAGCCGAATCCGCTGCCATCAAAGTCCGGTAGGTATCCTCCGAAAAGTCCTGATGTCCCGGTGTGTCCAGAATATTGATACAATATCCGTCATACTGAAATTGAAGCACCGAAGATGTGACCGAAATTCCTCTCTCCTTCTCAATATCCATCCAATCGGATACCGCATATTTGGAATTTGCCTTTCCCTTGACCGAACCGGCTGTATTGATCGCTCCGCCAAACAAAAGAAATTTTTCTGTCAATGTCGTCTTTCCGGCATCCGGGTGGGAAATGATCGCAAATGTTCTTCTTTTCTTTATTTCTTCTTTTAAGTCAGCCATTCTATACTCCCTTGCAACTATTTGGCAACTGCCTGTAACCCGACTACTTGAGCCGGATTACAATCTTGATGACTTTGCCGTTTTGAATCTGAATTTCGTTATATCGTCCGAGATACTTACGTTTCACTGTCCCTTTTTTTACCCTGGAAATCCACTTTTGATCATTGATCGATAGCATACTCTTCGTCTGCAAACGTCGCGAACGAACATTTTTTTGAATATTTATATTCCGCAATGAACGATTCTTTCCGGAGGAATTGTTAACGGATAATCGATCCGGATTTCCCATATAGTATTTCGTGGCTCCGGTCAGTTTTGCTTTTTTTATTTTCCCCTTTTGAATCCACTCCTGCTTTTCACTCGAAAATTCATAGAAGATATACTTGATGGTATTTCCCCTGATTGAGACAATGGAATAATCTCTATTATCAGACGCACATTCTGAAAGGCCAATGTCACGTAAAGAATAATATCTCTTTGCCTGGACATCCTTGCTGTTTCCAAATAACAAAAGAATTCCAAGCGTCATGATCCATATTTTGATGCCTGTCTTTCTCACTGACATTCTCCTTTCAAAATTCTACTTCTTTTATCTTTTTGTTATCTTGCTACCAGATTGACGATCTTACCAGGAACATAGATTTCCTTGATCAGATTAAGTCCCTCCAGTTTATCCGCAATCGCCTCTTTCGCCATGGCAAGTACATCATCCTTTGCCGCATCGGCAGCAATGTCGATCGTACCCTTTGTCTTACCGTTGATCTGAACCGGAATCGTGATCTCGTCTTCCTTCATCGCAGATTCCTCATAGGTCGGCCAGCCGGATGCAAAGACAGAACCTTCTCCTCCGAGTGCCTCCCACAGTTCCTCACCCACATGAGGGGCAAACGGTGCAAGAAGACGAACTGCTGTCTTAAGCGTCTCGAGATCCACGCCATCCTTTTTTGTCAATTCCACGAATTTGTTATTGTACTCCATGAATCCGGAAATGACGGTATTCAGGCTAAATGTCTCTAAACGGGTCGTGATATCATAAACCATCTTGTTGCGCAGTTTTATAAGCTCCGGTGTCTCTTTGCCCGGATTCTCAATATTCTTTACCACCATGTTGTAGAAACGGGAAAGGAAACGGTATACGCCGTCAATTCCACGGTCATCCCAAATGGAGTCAAGCTCCGGTGGTCCGATAAACAATTCATAAAGACGCAATGCGTCACAACCGTAATCTCTCACCATATCATCCGGTGATACGATGTTGCCGAGGGATTTGCTCATCTTCGTTGCTGCTCCGGTCTCTTTGTCCCGTCCGCAGATCATACCCTGGTTGAACAATTTCTTGAACGGCTCATCAAAATCCACCACTCCGATATCATGTAAAAATTTCGTGTAAAATCTTGCATATAACAGATGAAGCACCGCATGTTCCACACCGCCGATATACATATCGACCGGAAGATACTTGTCTGCTTTTTCCCTGTTTACCAGTTCCTTGTCATTCTTGCTGTCCACATAGCGGAGGAAATACCAGGATGATCCTGCCCACTGCGGCATCGTATTGGTCTCTCTCTTGGCCGGCTTGCCACAGCAAGGGCATGTGGTATTTACCCATGAGTCAATGGCTGCAAGCGGTGACTCTCCGGTTCCGGTCGGCTCGTATTTTTCCACATCCGGAAGTAAAACAGGAAGTTCCTCTTCCGGTACCGGTACTGCCCCGCAATCCGGGCAGTGGATGATCGGAATCGGCTCACCCCAATAGCGCTGACGGGAGAATACCCAGTCACGCAATTTGTAATTGGTCGTCTTTTTGCCGTATCCCATCTTCTCGATCATGGCCGGTGCCTCTCTCTTCAACACAGAGGACTCCATGCCGTTCCAATCACCGGAATTGATCATGGTTCCACTCGCCTCGGTATAGGCCTCCGTCATATTCTCAATCTCCTTGCCATCCTTTGCAATGACCTGGACGATCGGAAGATCAAATTTCTTTGCGAATTCAAAGTCACGGTCATCATGAGCCGGTACACACATGATCGCTCCTGTACCGTAATCCGCCAATACATAGTCGGATAACCAGATCGGTGTCTTCTTGCCGTTTAACGGATTGATCGCATAGGAACCGGTAAACACACCTGTCTTTTCCTTGTCCTGCATACGGTCTACATTGGACTTCATGGAAGCGTCGTAGATATACTTCTCCACTGCTTCTCTCGTCTCATCCGTAGCAAGGGAAGCTGCCAGTTCATGCTCCGGTGCCAGTACCATAAAGGTTGCTCCCCAGAGGGTATCCGGACGAGTGGTATATACCGTTATACTCTCATCTCTTCCGTCAATCTTGAAATTCACCTCTGCGCCGTGGGATTTGCCAATCCAGTCGGACTGCATCTTTTTTACCTTCTCCGGCCAGTCCAGCTTGTCGAGATCCGCAAGCAGACGATCCGCATAAGCCGTGATCTTGAGCATCCACTGGCGCAGATTCTTCTTGGTCACCTCTGCTCCGCATCGCTCACATTTACCGTTGACAACCTCTTCATTGGCGAGTCCTGTCTTGCAGGAAGGACACCAGTTGATCGGCATCTCTTTCTCATAGGCAAGCCCTTCTTTGAACATCTTTACAAAAATCCACTGTGTCCATTTGTAATAATCCGGATCGGTGGTATTCACTTCCCGGTCCCAATCATAGATTGCTGCGATTTCATTGATCTGTCGCTTGATATTTGCCACGTTCTCTGCCGTGGAGATTGCAGGATGCACTCCGTTCTTGATCGCATAATTCTCAGCCGGAAGTCCAAATGCATCCCATCCCATCGGATGGATCAGATAGTATCCTTGCATCATCTTATAACGGCTCCACACATCGGAGATTACATATCCTCTCCAGTGTCCTACATGAAGTCCGTTGCCGGATGGATACGGAAACATATCCAGACAATAATACTTCGGCTTCTTGCCATCCTCCACATTAATTGGGTTCTCTTCCCATTTCTTACGCCATTTTTCTTCAATCAACCTATGATTGTACGCTGTTGCCATTGCATTTTCCTCCTCGTAATGGACTATTGGTCAGGCGTGTGCG
>CAJOMI010000053.1 GCA_905235545.1 uncultured Lachnospiraceae bacterium
CAAAGTGAATCCCTCACTTCCTGTAATGGACTTTCATACTGACTCAGTTCAAATTTGAACCCATCGGTCTCTATCACAGAATCACCTCTTTCTATAATAAATGATTATAATCATTGAAAACAAACCTCAAAATTACCACTGCTCTCCATCATTACAGATTATTGAGCGTTTTTACCACAGCATTGTTTGTATTTCAAGCCCGAACCGCAAGGGCACGGATCATTTCTGCCTATCTTCGCAGTCTTTCTCTTAATCGGAGCTTTTACCGATGTATCATCCTTATTGGTTCCGGTAACTTTGGCTACCTCTTCTCTTTCAACCTTCTGTTCTACCCGGATATGCAAAAGTGCTTTCACGGTATCCTGACGAATAGCGGCTGTCATCTCCTCAAACATAGCAAATCCTGCGTTACTGTATTCTTCTGTCGGATTTCTCTGACCGTATGCGCGAAGTCCAATTCCCTGGCGCAACTGTTCCATATCATCAATGTGATCCATCCATTTGTGATCAACCACTTTGAGCAAAATCACACGCTCTGCTTCCCGGATCATATCTTCTTCCGGGAACTCTTTCTCTTTTTCCTCATATAGTTTATGTACGGTTTCTTTGATCCTGTCAGCCAGATCCTGTTTCTGAATACTCTTGAGATCCTCTTCACTCAGTACCACCTTTTCCATCGGGAAAACATCGAGAAGTTCCTGATTGAATGCTTTTATATCCCACTCTGCAGGTTCGAGATCCTCCAAAATATTGCGGTTTACAATCTCATTCACGGTATCGTCAATCATCTTAAAGATAACATCACGCATATTCTCTCCATCCAATACACGTCTGCGCTCTTTGTATATCACTTCTCTTTGGGCATTCATAACCTCATCATATTCCAGCAGGTTTTTACGGATACCAAAGTTGTTATTCTCAATTTTTTTCTGTGCCCGCTCAATAAACTTGGTAATTGTCTTGTGGCGGATTTCTTCCCCTTCCGGAATCTTGAGTGACTTGAACATTGTCATAGTACGCTCTGATCCAAACAAACGCATCAGATCATCTTCCAAAGACAGATAGAATTTGGACTGTCCCGGATCTCCCTGTCGACCGGAACGACCGCGCAACTGATTATCAATACGACGGGATTCATGACGTTCCGTACCGATGATGCGAAGACCACCCAATTCCTTCACGCCTTCTCCCAATTTGATATCGGTACCACGACCTGCCATATTGGTAGCGATGGTAACCGCATTCATCTGTCCTGCCTGTGCGACGATTTCCGCCTCCAGTTCATGGAACTTCGCATTGAGCACTTTATGCGGAATATGTTTCTTTGTAAGCAATCTGCTCACTTCCTCGGATGAATCGATCGTAATCGTACCGACCAGCACCGGTTGTCCTTTTCGATAACAGGTGTTGATATCCTCCACGATTGCATCCAATTTTTCTTTCTTTGTAATAAAGATAGAATCATCTTCATCGATTCTCTGTATTGGAAGATTCGTCGGGACTTCCACTACATCCATCCCATAAATCTCACGGAATTCATTTTCCTCTGTCAAAGCAGTTCCTGTCATACCTGCTTTCTTTTTATATTTATTGAAGAAATTCTGGAAGGTGATCGTGGCAAGTGTCTTGCTCTCTCTGCGCACCTTCACATTTTCCTTTGCCTCAATCGCCTGATGCAGACCGTCTGAGAATCGTCTTCCCGGCATAACACGACCGGTAAATTCATCTACGATCAGAACTTCTTCATCCTTAACGATATAGTCTTTGTCACGGAACATAAGGTTATGTGCACGAAGTGCCAGAATGATGTTATGCTGGATCTCCAGGTTGTCGGAATCTGCCAGATTCTCTATATGGAAGAAATCCTCTACTTCTTTCACACCTTGTGCGGTAAGCATGATCTGCTTGTCCTTCTCATTTACAAGGAAATCGCCATCTTCTTCAATATCATATCCCATGATGGCATCCATCTTTGACAGTTCGCCGTCTCCCTGTCCGCGCTTCATTCTTCGCGCAAGCAGGTCGCACATTCTGTATAGTTCGGTCGACTTACCACTCTGTCCGGAAATGATCAGCGGTGTTCTCGCCTCATCGATCAAAACAGAGTCAACCTCATCCACAATCGCATAATGCAGGGAACGCTGTACCAATTGTTCCTTATATATTACCATGTTATCTCTCAGGTAGTCGAAGCCCAACTCATTGTTCGTCACATACGTAATATCACAGTTGTAAGCTTCTCTTCGCTCCTCATTGGTGGAACTGTTTAAAATCACGCCGACTTTAAGTCCCAGAAATTCATGAATCTGTCCCATCCACTCCGCATCACGTTTTGCCAGATAGTCATTGACCGTAACAATATGGACACCCTCGCCCTCTAAGGCATTCAAATAAGCCGGCAACGTAGATACCAGCGTCTTTCCTTCACCTGTTCTCATCTCCGGTATTCTTCCCTGATGAAGTAAAATACCACCCATCAACTGTACGCGGAAATGCTTCATTCCAAGTACTCTGGAAGATGCTTCTCTTACTACCGCAAACGCTTCTACCAAGAGATCATCCAGCGTCTCACCCTCTTCTAAACGTTTCTTAAATTCCACTGTTTTTGCCTTCAGTTCCTCATCACTCAACGCCTGCATGGAATCGTCTAACGCTTCTATTCCGTCAACCAATGGTGTAATTCGCTTGATTTCTTTCTCACTGTGCGTTCCAAATACTTTCTCGATAATACTCATGTTAACACTCCTACCATATAAATATGCACATATATACCACTTCGAGCACCGCTCAAAAATCATACGAAGTTTATTCTACCATCATTCTAAGCAAAAGTAAAGGGTTGCTGTAAACCAGCAACCCTAAAATATCCGGAAACGGACCAGATATCCATTATTTCATAAGTAATTCCTTATAAAATACTAAAATATACTCCTAGCACTCCGGCTCGATCAAACCGTATGTATTACCTTTTCTCTTATAAACAACATTTACCTCATCCGTTTCCGAATTGCGGAATACAAAGAAATTATGACCTAAAAGATCCATCTGTACGCATGCCTCTTCCGGATCCATTGGCTTTACAGCGAAACGTTTGCTTCGAATGATGGCAATCTCATCGTCATCCGGAATATCTTCTTCAATGAATGACTTCTGAAGAAATGCTGCACTCTGTGCCTGATCCACTAATTTCTTCTTATGTCTGGAAATCTGACGTTCAATCACTTCAGTTACAAGATCAATCGTTGCATACATATCATCACTCACCTGCTCTGTTCGGATGATATTACCTTTAATCGGAATGGTCACCTCCATCTTCTGTCTTTCTTTCTCAACCGAAAATGTGACAATAACCTCTGTATCTTCATTAAAATATTTCTCAAGTCTGTCTAACTTATCATATACCGCTGCCCGCAACCCGTCTGTAATTTCAATATTTTTGCCACTCATTATGTACTTCATAATCTGTCAACTCCTTCTCTGTCTAATTTCTCCTATAGTAAACCTTTTTCCATCTCCCCACGAAAGGCTTATTCTCACAGAAACGTCTGCACCTTTCGTATCAGTTTACTATAGACTTATTATATCACATTTTACATTTTTTTCAATCAAAAGACGCAATATCTTTTGATTTTTCTATCTATTCTGTCTGAAATATCTGTCAATTATCCTTATTTTTCTACATTATTTGACATTGTATTTGTCAATTTATTTTCCCAAATTATCCTCTTTTCGTTTTTTTTCACAAAACAAATGTTTGCTTTTTTTGTGAAGATTTTCCTGTTCGATTTATTAATTTTTGTGGGCTGTGTGGATAACTCTGTTTATAAGTCTGTTTTTTTAAGAATTATCGCAAATTTGAATTAGGTTTCATAATTACTTTACATAATATTTTCAAACTCAGAATGTTTAAATTCTATTTTGTTTTGTGCAAATTACCGATTTTTCATATATATATGTTAAATAAATGTTAAGAAAATTTAAAGTAGAAAGCAAAAATTGTACTACTTTTTCATACTAAAGTAAACAAAGGGATATGCCGGCGCGCATATCCCTTCTTATATACCCCATATTTCTTTTATGATGCATCAATCCCAAATTACTCTGGCCGCTGCACACGGTGTACGATACCCTATACCTGATACTATAATTCCAGTTCTGCTACTACTAGCATGAACAACCTGTCCTCCGCCAATATACATGGTTACATGTCCAATCGAACCGTCTGATCCGCGATAAAACAATAAGTCACCCGGTTCAATCGCACTAAGAGATACACTGGACAGACCATCCATCTGCGCTCCCGCTGTTCTTGGAATATAGTATCCAAAATGTGCATATACACTCATGGTAAATCCTGAACAATCTGTTCCATTGGTAAGGCTTGTACCTCCATACACATACGGATTACCCAAAAATTGAAGTGCATAATTAACAACTTCCTGACGTTTTGTACTCGTCATCTCTGCATATCTTGCTGCTTCTTCCGCTTCCTTTTGTTTACGAATCTCCTCTTCTTCTTCAACCGAAATAGCATGTGAGAATCCATAAGAAATATCTACAAATTCAGAAGAGACATATCCTTTGATATCGGAATCTACCTGAATATAAGTCCAGCCATCCACATCATCATCCCTTGGAATCACCTCGTAAGATTCCCCTTCCGGAATAATTGTAAGGCAATCGGAATCCTCTGTCTGTTCTGCGCGAACATTCAGCGTTATCGTATTTACCTTAGCTCGCTTCGGACATGTAGCTTCTGCATAAGCTCCCGCAGCATCTCCAAACAACAGAAAATCATTTCTGACATATCCCTCTGTAATGCCGGATTCTATCTTTGTCCATGTCTCACCTTTATCAACAACCAAAGCGATTCCATTGACCGGAAGGCTACCCACTCTCTCCGAATCTTCATCCGGTTCTTCACGAACGTTCACAGATTCTTCCACATAAGCAAGACACTTTCCTTCAAATTCCGGATATCTGCACGTAAGCCCATCTCCGACCTGTTCTGACTCACCGTTCTCTTTCTCCTGTTCTTCAAGATTTGAAATATACTGATCAAGCGCATACGAAATTCCAACGCTTGACTCATCTAAAATCTCCGCATTACTCACAACAGACGGTGTCAATAATCCCACAGCGGTCATCATCATAAATGCATATCGAAAACCAATTCTTTTTCTCACAATATACCTCCCTTTTCCAGTGATAGCCTATTGGCACACACCGATATACCGAAACAATTCCTCTAAATTTCAAATCGTCCTCTCACGGAACTTAATTATCTTCTGATCTGATATCTATACACTGTCATCTTTATACTTATCTAATAACTATATCATATTTCCCCAGCCTTAACAAGGTCTAATCCATCATTTGTTGTATTCCGGTCCTTTTTTCAATGTACGATTGTCTGACATGGTATATGTATTACCTGTAGGGCTTTCTAAGAGCACCTGCACCCATCTAAACACTGAACTGTAATAGTATGCATACCACGCCTGCAACCAGAAAGAGAAAACCTCCGCCTTTAAACAGATCTCCCATACGTTTCAGAAGCTCCGCAAAATCATCCTCTCCATTATAATTCGGCGGAAGATACTTTGTCACATTATTCCCGCAAAAAATAAGTGCAAATCCAACAGCAAGCATTATCGCTCCAATTATTATCATATTATTCTCCGATAGAAATCTCTATTGTATCTTCGCAAGCGAAAATTATCTTTCATTCCCTTTAGCGAATGCCTTATCAGTTTAAATACGGTAACGGATCCGTTGGGCTTCCGTTTACACGAATTTCAAAATGCAAATGCGGTCCGGTACTGTGTCCTGTGTTCCCCGACATTGCAATCTGTTGTCCCTGATCCACATACTACTGTAAATTCATTCAAATGTCCGTAAAGTGTCACAACTCCGTCGCCGTGATCGATCATAACACAATTTCCGTAACCACCGACCCAGCCTGCCGTGATCACCCGTCCGCCTCTCGACGCACGCACGGTCGTTCCTATCGGAACACCAACATCAACACCGGCATGCAAACGTCCCCAGCGATATCCGAATGTAGAAGTGATCATCCATGTGTTTAGCGGATACATATAGGTCGGATGAGACTTCGTACCTCTTTTTACAATTTCCGGAACTGCTGCAACTTCAACCGTCTCTTGAAGCTGCTCTCTCGTATATTCCATATCATCCTTATAAGTCACCATATCCGTAACAATATGGGTCCCCGGACTTCCCTCCTGCACAACTTCCGTCTCGCCAATATACATATCAGCGTCATCCTCATATACAACATCCTCATTATACGTCTCACGGTATGTCTCCTGTTTTTCCACCTGAATCTGTACCGTGGTTCTCGGAAGGCGGATATTTAACCTGTCATCATAATAGAGATCATCATCTGACTGTATACCCGGATTGATTTCTTTCAGTTCATCCTCTGTCATGTTATATTTATCTGCGATCAGAGCAAGATAATCTCCGGACTGTACCACATAGGTTGCCGCTTCCTGTTTCTCCGCGATAATGTCCTGATAGGTACTGTCTCCATCTTTGATCCTGTCTTTTTCTGCATAAGTCTCCACCACCTGAATCACATCCGCAAATCCGACATATTTAACTCCGTCGTCAGCAGCCTGTGGGAGAGCTTCTACATTCGAACCATCCCCCTCCTGTGTGGAGGCCTGCTCATCCGGTCCTTCTTGAGCGTCTGTTTTATTCGCATTCTTCGCCGCAGCATCCGCATCTTCCCTTTGCACAACGCCAACCTCATACATCGTTACATTCCGACTGGCCGGAGGATTCAGCGTTACCATGAAAGCATCCTCCGGATCATATTTGGCCTGTGCCTCTTCCAAAACGCCTAATAAATCCTGCATACTATCCACTGTAACCGTATAATCATCCACACGCATAGTATATGCCAGTTCTTTTTCGGAATCCGCAAAGGCGTCAAAACTTGCAAGTATTGCATCCGTAAGCGCTTCCCCTTCCAGCACTTTCATTCCTTTTATGGTTTCTTTGTCTTTTTCTTTGTCTACCGGATCAAATGTAACATCTACATCCAGTATCCGGACTCCTTTTGCATTATAAGCAAGTCTTGCCGACCGAAATGCTTTCTCCCCTGCTTCTTCGTTCTTCGCAAGTGCCACAACGTCACCATTCACCTTGACTTTAATCTTACCATCAAGAAAAATATTACTTATCCATGTCTCTACCGGATTCTGGGTTTTCTCTTCTTTATCTGCCCGAACTGTCGGATCGGATTCCACAACATTTCCGACCGCAGGGGCAATCAACATACCGATTGCAAGTCCGATTAAAGCAGACCGAAACCAATTCCACTGTAATCTGGCTTTATTATTATATTTCTTCAAAAATGTACCTCTTTTCTGATCACATTGTTACCGTTTACCGTTTTCTTTTCTTCGACGAATTGGATTTTCTCACCGACCATCCAAATGTTCCAAGCTTCTTACCTAAACTGTAATATTCTCCGTGTGAATAGGCAAGCAATTCCGAATCATTCAGATGAAAGCTGCCTCTTTCATCCATATACGAATCTGAAATCTGTACATTCACCACTTCAGCAATAAACATATCATGACTTCCCAATTCTACAATCTGCTTTACTTTACACTCCAGATTCACCGGACTTTCTACTATTATAGGCGGTTTCACTTTTTCCGCCTTTCCTTTTGTCAGGTGCATGGATACAAATTTGTCCTCATCCCTTCCACTTCGAACGCCACAGTAATCGGTCGCCCGCAGCAAATGCTTTGTTGTCAGGTTGACAACAAATTCTCCTGTCTCTTTTATCATATGATGTGAATATCTTTCTTTTCGAACAGAAATAGACAACATTGCCGGCGATGAGCAGATCGTGCCAGCCCACGCAACCGTCAAAACATTATCCTTCCCGGCTTTATCCTGACATGTTACCAGAACCGCCGGCACCGGATACAAAAGATTACCCGGTTTCCATGATTGTTTTGCCATAACATAACCTCACATTTTCTGTAATCCGAATCTTAATACAATTCTCATATTTCCTTATTATATACGGAAAAAAAGACTGATGCAACCGCTTTCATTACGGAAAGCAGCGAAATTCTGCAAATTAACGTCTCATTTCTCAAAAATACTCAAATTGTCAAGACCCCTGCCTTCGCTATCGCTTTGAGGTGGGGATTTCTCCGTCTGAGTTAAAATCAGAAAAAACTTGCATAATCTGCGCACAAGTAGTAATATAATATATGATGTAGTATTCAATACTACATTGTACAGTGTTTGTATTTATATGTGGCTGATTTTACTCTTGGTCATACATTATTATACAATACCTGTTACTCTGATGACATCACCCATGCTGTGTGCAAGACACACACATTTAATCAAACTTAGACGGAAAGGATGTGTTCTTATGAATACACAAAATTTGCAAATCAAAGACCCGGGAAGTGCTCTCACCCATTTCATCGGAATGGTTGCCGCTTTGTCAGCTTCCATACCTCTTTTATTCAAGGCCGCACACGGACTGAATCGTCCGTATCTCGGTTCCTTTGCTATATTTATTTTTAGTATGATATGTCTCTACGGTGCAAGTACCATCTACCACACCTTTGATATTTCAGAAAAGGTTAATCGGATTTTACGCAAAATCGATCACGCCATGATCTTTGTATTAATTGCAGGCTCCTACACCCCGATTTGTCTGATCTGTCTGCCCCAATCCGTCGGTTATCCCCTGCTCGCGGCAGTATGGATCATTACCGCATTGGGAATTGTCTTCAATATCTGTTGGATCAATTGTCCGAAATGGCTTTCTTCTATTATGTATATCGGTCTCGGATGGTTGGTGATCATTGCGTTTCCCACTATTCTTGCATCCCTGTCCCATTCAGAATTTCTGTGGCTTCTCACCGGAGGGATCATCTATACAGTAGGTGGGGTTATATATGCTTTGAAGCTTCCACTCCTTAAGAAATTCCATTGGAAGAACTTTGGGAATCACGAACTCTTCCACTGTTTTGTCATGCTCGGCAGCTTATGCCATTTTATATTGGTTTATCACTATCTGGCATAACTTACAACAGGCAAAAAATATCTTCCACCCTCGCAGCAATATGTGTTGCTCCGGCTTCTCTGAGTTCTTTTTCCTCTCCGTAACCGAACAACACTCCTATGGAATCAATTCCTATTTTCTTAGCGCCTAATATATCATATTTACGGTCTCCGATCATGACAACTTGCGACAGATCCTTCACGCCCCGATATTCGGGTATGATTGTGTTTATATCCAGCATATTTCTGAAATCGGCCACCCCGCACTCTTTTAGTGCATAAGCAATCACTTCTTCTTTGCTGGTTCTCGTGTTGTCCAACGTCGAACCCGCCACAACATCAAAATAGGAATCTATGTGGAAGTATTGGAGAATCTCCTTTGCAAACGACTCCGGTTTTGAGGTCGCAAGCGCTATTTTTCTTCCACTCGCCTTAATATCTTTCAACAGTTGTTCCATTCCATCATATAATTTATTCTCATATATACCTCGATCTTTATAATATTCCCGGTAATACGCTACAGCCTGTTCACATTTTGCCTCATCAAAATGATAGTATTCAGCAAAAGAGTCCCGAAGCGGCGGACCAATAAATTTATAAAGCTGTGTCCGTTCCTCTACTTTGATATTAAATTTATCCAATGCATAGATGACAGAATTCGTGATGCCCTCTCCGGGATCCGTAACCGTTCCATCCAAATCAAATAAGATTACGTCGTACATAACATCCTCCTGTATGATGAATAATTTTATTCTATCATTCTAGCATGAATACAACCAATGATAAAGAGTCTTTTTATGATTATCAGCACTCGCATATTATAACGTTACAGTTCACTCGTTAGCCAGTAAACAGTCACCGGGTGTGGTACGTCTAAGCAGTAACATTATAACTCCAACTTACGTATCACTTAGAGGAAGGGGATCTCTCCAACTGAGTTAAAAAGATCCCACCTCCAAAATAAATACAAGCCTTTCTTCAAATTATCGACAACATTACGCTATATCTATCATTTATGTTTATTCCTGTATGTTTTGCCGCTCTGTTCTTTTTCTCTTATGCTCAATATTCTTTTTCAACAGCAATGTAGCTGTTACTGTCAAACTCATCCAAAACAACAACCGTTCGACCATACCTGTCAGACTATCGTCCCCCGTTTTCGTCTTGCCTACATCAGGTGAATCAGGAACAGGTGTTGTTTCTTCCTTTTCATTTTTTATCTGTATTATCTGATGCAGAGTCTCCGGTAAGACTGCAACCTCCACAGCATCCTTTGGCAAACGATATCCTTTCAGCGTTGCGGTTTCTTTGAGATAATAATAACCAAGTTCAAGATTATCGATGTAAATCTCCCCGTTTTCATCCGTTGTATAGCTTCCACATATCTGATCCTTATCATCACGCAGTTCAAACTGAACTCCCTGCAGCTTCTTTTTTGTGTTGCCATCTGTCTTGATCACTTTGATGGAGCCTTTCATTCTCCTGTTATCAATATTCACAATCCGATTCAGATGATCCTTATCAATCGTGACTTCCTTTGTCTCCCGGTCGAGATAATAATTCTGTAATGCACCTTTTTCCTGTAAATAGTAGGTACCGACCGGCAGATCCACGATTTGGATTTCCCCCTTGTCATCGGTAAGATACGTTCCAAGTATATGACTATTCTCATCCAGCAGATCAAAAGTCACTCCGGAAAGAGGTATTTTGTTTTCCCCATCCGTCTTGATCACTTTAATGGATCCCTTATACTGTCGATTGATCACAGGATCTTCATTGATCTGCTCCGGTGAATCTGCAGATACAGAAAAAGAATACTTTGTATCGTCCAGAATATAGATTCTGTCATCCGCAGTCTGCAGTTCCTTAAAATAGTACTTTCCAAAATACAAATGTCCCTCATAACTAGCCTTACCGTCTGCATCCGTCTCACAGACACCGACCTGTTCATCTTCGGATAAGACTTTTTCTCCTAAGGTATTGTTGATATTCTCTGAAGCATAAATTCCATATTTTACGCCGGATACCGGTTTGTCATGATATACATACAGTTCGGAAGACTGTGTATCCTTGCCCGATCTTTCCGCCTTTTCAGCATGCTTTATGATATAAAAATGTCTGTCCTGTTCATCCAAAAATGTATGGGTAAATACAAAACCATTACTTCCCTGTTCGGCATCTGCCGTATGGGTAAATTCATAGCTTTCTTCTGCCAATGCGTAACCTTCCGGCGCTTTCGTCTCGGCAACCAGATATCTTCCGTATGGAAGATCCTCAAAATTCACTCTTCCATCTTCGTCGCTGTTCTTAGTGGATAACCGTACCCACTCATTTTCTGCGACTGTTTCTTCTCCGGTTAAAAGATTGCGCTTAATGACTGCCGGCGAGGTCTGGGATTGCGTAAATAATGCCGATCCATTATATGCTTTGTTTGTGACATGTGCGTATAATGTAAATTCTCCGTCTGTGAGCGGTTCCTCCCCATGTATGTCCTTCTTGGTCACAATTACGTCTGCCGGAACCGATTCATTAATAATTCCTGTCTGTCCGTTGATCTCTGTCAAAGTATTCGGTTTTACCGTAAAATCAAACCGTTTTGTGATCTTTGCAAAACCTGACAGATAGTCTGTCTCTCTGCAGAAATAATCACCTGCCGGCAATCCCGCAATCGTGATGTTACCGTTCTGATCGGTATGATTGTTGTTGCTGATGGTTACCTTATGTGCCTTGCCCCACGTAGCACCGTTTTTGATTTCTTGTCCTTTCGAAAATACTTTGGTGGTGTTGACATAGATATCTTCCGCAGCATAGAAACTAAATCCCACACCGGAAAGATTCTGCTTATCATAAACAAACTTTCCATCCTCATACTTTGTAAGCAGGGTTCCGTATTTGGTAAGTTTCGCTCCACCCTCTGTGGATTCGTTCACATATGTATAAGTTAAAGAATCTAACCCGGTCGTAGCCTTTGGATCTGTTGTTAGTATCAGTTCATAAGCCTGTGGCTCCCCAATTACAAGTAATTTCGGCACCTTAACGGCATAGAATGTATACTCGTCTGTATTCAGTTGATACTCCCCGTCTTCCGGCACGCCTGTCTCCCGAATCACATATGTGCCAGGATATTCAATTTCAAAGAAATTTTCTTCATCATTTTTTGTGGTTAGAGAATACTTATACGCATTGTCTTTTGCTTCGCCGTCAATTCCCTCAATCTCAAATGTGCAATCCTCCACCGGTTTTCCATACTCATCTACCTTATCTACAATAACTTTGGCTATTTCTATATCCGGTGTTGAATTTGCATTATACACCTTGATAGCAAAATATCCTGCCGTATTCCAGTCCGCACTATACGTTAAATTCTGCTTTCCGTCCGCTGTCAGCAGATAATCGATGGCATCCGATCCCTTATAATTGGAATCATAATCGATATGCATAATGACCGTCAGCGGATTATCCTTCGTCGCTTTCTCTATGGTCGCATTATTTAATGTCAGATTTCCACTTATATCAAGCGTAGCGGAACATCCTTCTTCCTTTTGTCCCTCTGTATTGTATACACCATCCACTTTGATGTCGATGCCTGATCCATCAAATCCGCCGGATGCAAAATACCACCACGCCCCTCCTGATAAGTTGAACGTAGGAGCAAACAAAGAGGTGGAAGAAATCTTTTGCATCTTCTTGATACCGGCAATCATCTTTTTTCTCGCAGCTGCAGATTCCTGCTCCGACTTCTTGATCGGTGTCAGTTTCGAGTCAAAAGAGGATGCTCCTGCTTTTCTAGCCGTATTCAGTGATGTAAGGGCCCATGCCTGATCGATATAGGTTGTCAGCTTCTTTGCTGCATCCGATCCCGTCTCATCCCAGATGACTTCCTGCGCCGGTCCATAATTCTTCTTCCCACTCCATGAATTACCGTTTGATTTGTAAAAATAATGCATGGCAACCGCCTTCTTGAACGCAGATTTACCGGAGTATCCGGAAGTCACTTTTCCGGTATATTGTCCGTTGTACATGGTCTTGCCTCTGTCCAGGCAAAAGATATAATGCTTGTTTCCCACATACCATACGATTCCGCTTTGTCCTCCGCCACTCCATGTACCATCCGAATAGATCCGATATGTTTCTCCATTCGCAGCATATAAAACAGGTGCATCTACTGTTATTTCCTCATTCTTTAATTCTTTTACTCCGATCTCCTGTTGGGCATCTGTTGCTTCGGGAATATTTTGTTCGGAAACCGTTTTGTCCAAATCGGTTTCCGAATGCACTTCCTCCGGCACACTTTCCATAATATAACTTTCTTTTTCTTCTGACGGATTCTCCTCCTTCGTTTTTTCTGCTTCTGTTTCATTTTTCTTTGTTTCTTCCGTTTCCGTTGTCATCTCTTTCTGCATGCCTCTGTCATCCACAGCTAAAACATTAGACGGGAACATTGAAATTACCAAAACAAGTATCAAAAAGAGTGTAAAAAATCTCTTCCATCTTTTTTTTATTTTTCTCACCTTTATCCTCCTTAAATAAACCAATTACGAAGAACTCTTCGTCACAATGGGAAATTCATCACGATATGCTTCGATAAGAAAGACAAATAGAAAATAATAAGACAGAAAACACAGTAATACCCTCTGCAATATTCTCGAGCAGATGAGCAACGAGCTTGCAGTCATATTCCGTGCAAAACGTCAATACGTCTTATAATACGTATATACGAATTATAAGCAATAAAATAAAGTGTGTCAAGTCTTTTTACACACTTTGTCAAAATCACTTTTTCAAGGCATCCATATATCCCAATAACCGTTCTCTCTGGATCTTATCCATCTTTTCAAATTCCACCAACAAGTCATAAGACAACGTTCCCTCACTGACAACCTTATGCTCAATTTGCCCGCCCTGATACCCTGATGGATCATCTTGCAACAATTCATACGGGGATACCTTGAGCACATCACAAATTACCATTATCTTTTCTGCTGATGGATTCGTTTTCTTTCTCTTCCAGTCACTGATGGTACTCTGCGATATACCCGTCCGTTCCGAAAATGTCTTTTGTGTCATTCCTTTTTCTTCCATAATTTTAAAAATACGATCACTGATCAACATTTCATCACCTCATAGCAAACTCTTTCGATACAATTCATCCAATATGATGTTGGGGTCAAAAGGTATTTTGCCCCCAACTGATGCCTACGCACGACTACATTGCTACGCAATTCTCGTCGTGCTAAAAACATTCGCAATCCGCATATTTACTGCGTAAATTGCTATTTGCTCATGTTTTAGCGGTCCTCAGATAAAAATGTGCATTTGTGCAAGCACAAGCACATTTTTACCTTTTGACCTTGGCATCTCCAATATTATTTTATGCGGGATACAATGAATATGCAAGTATATTTTGCTTTATCTGCGCTAACAGCAAAAGGATCCTTCCGATTGAAAGGATCCTCTTCCCGGCATGTGATATATCCGCTCTCACAGGCCACACATTATTTTAAGGAGTTTTTTCATCTGTAACCGGCTTTTAGCCGGCTACTATTTTGAAGTTATTATTACTAAGGAGTTATTATTCTATGTCAAATCTATTTACCGGAATCATCCGGTTTTGTGTCCGTTCATTTCTCACTTCGACTATCGTCTTTGTAAGTCACAATATATCTTTTCTTACTGTACAGCCTTGAAAGCCTCATCCAGATCTTCGATAATGTCATCAATATTTTCCGTTCCGATTGACAAACGAATGGTATTCGGCTTAATTCCCTGATCCAGCAATTCTTCATCACTCAACTGGGAATGTGTGGTAGATGCCGGATGGATTACCAAAGACTTCACATCTGCCACATTAGCAAGCAGTGAGAACAACTCTAAGTTATCGATGAAATCCTTTGCCTTCTGAGCATCACCCTTGATCTCGAAGGTAAAGATAGAACCGCCACCGTTCGGGAAGTATTTCTGATACAGTGCTTTCTGATCAGAATCATCTGTAACAGCAGGATGATGTACAGCCTCTACCTGTGGATGATTATTCAAATACTCTACTACTTTCAGCGCATTCTCTACATGACGCTCTACACGGAGAGACAAAGTCTCCAGGCCCTGAAGGAAGAAAAATGCATGGAATGGTGAAAGGGTTGCACCGGTATCACGAAGCAGGATTGCACGAATCTTAGTCACAAATGCTGCCGGGCCAACTGCCTTTGTAAAGCTGATACCATGATAACTTGGATTCGGCTCTGTCAATGACGGGAACTTACCGCTTGCTTCCCAATCAAACTTACCGCTGTCA
>CAJOMI010000054.1 GCA_905235545.1 uncultured Lachnospiraceae bacterium
CGTAAATTGCTACTTGCTCATGTTTTAGCGGTCCTCAGATAAAAATGTGCATTTGTGCAAGCACAAGCACATTTTTACCTTTTGACCTTGGCATCATTTTATTAAGGGAAACCCTCCGGATTTAAAAGTCCGGGGGGTTTTTATAATGGGTTTTATTGATAAATTTATCCAATCGTGGTATTCTAATGGAGATATAGAATCGAGGATAAAAAATATGGAAAAGGAAAATCAAAGCTACAAAAGAAAAACAGAAAAAAAGAAACAATTGGCTTGGGATAAATTGGATAACACAGCCAACCTGTTTCCGGTGATTGCAACAGAGAATATGTCGAATGTGTATCGGATTTCCGTCACGCTGACCGAGGAAATTGACAGGATTTTGCTACAGGAAGCGCTGGACAGGGTCTTGCCGCATTTTCAGATATTCCGGATGCGCCTTCACAGAGGGTTTTTCTGGTATTATTTTGAGGAAAACGATCGCCCGGCGCCAAGTGTCAGGGAGGAATATTCCTGTCCGGGCGCATATATTGACAAAAGCAAAAATAATCAATATATGTTTCGGGTGACATACTACAAATGCAGAATCAATTTAGAGGTTTTTCATGCCCTGACCGATGGTTCGGGAGGAATGATCTTCCTAAAAGAACTGGTTTATCAATATCTCAGACTAAAACATCCGGAACTGCTTGAGGTGGAGAAAGATAAGATATCACCCGGCATTTTTCTGGATCAGGAAGACAGCTATGTCAAGAATTTTAAGAAAGGGCATTCGAAGGTATATCAGTCCAAGCGTGCGCTTACTCTTAAGGGAGAAAGACTTCCGAAAGGTGAGATGGGGGTGATCCACGGATATATGCCGGTCGATCAACTAAAAGCGGTATCTAAGAGATATGGTGTTACGATCAACCAATATCTGGTGGGGGTATTCGTGTATAGCATCTATAAAGAATATCTGAAAGGACAACCTTCCAGACATCCGATCTGCTGTTGCGTTCCGGTGAATTTAAGACCGTATTATAACTCTCATACGATGAAGAATTTCTTTGCTATGGTGTCGGCGGTTTTCCAACCGGAAAAGGATAGTTACACATTGGAAGAAGTGATACAGATTGTGGCAGATAATCTCAGGGAGCAGATCACACCGGAGAATCTCGACCATATCATGTCCTACAATGTCTCCAATGAACTGAATTGGATCTTACGGGCCGTACCGCTGGTGGTCAAGAATGCGGTGATGAAACAGGTGTATGAATTTTCGGCAAAGGCAACTTCCGCTACGGTTACCAATATCGGGAATGTGGAGATCCGGGAGCCTTATCAGCCGTATATCGAACATTTCTATGCAACGCTTTCCATGTCAAAAGGACAGAACATGAAAGGTGCGATCTGTTCTTATAACGGAACCCTGATCTTTTCTTTCAGTTCCATCCTGACGGACGTTTCGATTGAGAAGCGGTTCTTTCAGACAATCGCAAAAGATGGGGTAGATGTTGCAGTGGGAACAAATGAGGTATTTTAGATATGAATAAATGTAGAAATTGTAATATAGTCGTATATGATGAGACAGATGTGTGCCCACTCTGTCACAGTGTGTTGGATGAATTGGAAGAGGAGGAGAGAGAGGCACTTGCCGTATTCTCAGAAAAAGGCTCTCCCTATCCGGATATCAGAAGAAAGACAAGACGGATACATTTTGCGATGCGCCTGATCTTATTTTTGTTTATTGTCGCAGAGGTTGCGATGATTGCGATCAATTATTTTGCTACCCCGAAGGTCTGGTGGTCCGCCATTACGGGAATTGCCATGATATACTCTTATTCCTCTATGGTTTATTGGATGCACAGAGACGCCGGATATGCGGCAAAGATCGGCTTGCAGATCTGCCTGACGATCGGTCTTTTGTTCGGAATTGATTATTTTACCGGAATGTATGGATGGTCATTGCGATGGGCGATACCCGGTATCATTTTATTCGGAGATGCAATTGTGTTCTTTCTGATGATGTTGAACAGACAACATTGGTACAGCTATACCCTGTTGCTGTTACTGATCGGTATCCTTAGTATTGGAATTATGGGGTTATATTTTATGGGCACGATTGAAAGCATTGTACTGCCGGTAATCTGCATCAGTGTGACAGGTTTGTATCTGTTGGGAACCATCGTATTTGGTGACCGGGAGTTTACGCGGGAGATGAAGAGAAGATTTCATGTGTGAGAAAGTGTGTCACCTGCACGCAGCATTTTATAAGTGAGCCGGAGCAGAAGACGGGAACAAGACAAAAAAGTGAGGAACGGATAGCACAAATGGGTAGTGCAACATATATGGATACGGAGGTTGCTGTGAAAAAACAGGTGAGTTTAAGAGGAAGAACTGCAAAAAAAGTGGTCTATGCGGTCAATCATTTTCCGGGTCTCAGTGATAAGACACAGAATGGAGAGCGGAGAAGAAAAATAAATGAGAGTGAAAAGGAATGGGAATGTCCGGATCATTTGGAACGGAATGTATTTGAGATGGAGCATTTCTCTATGGAACTTCTCCATAGAAAAGACGGAATTGCGGACGGAATCATTCTTCAACTGCACGGAGGCGGATACTACTTAAGTTTTCACAATATTTATCGGGATATGGCGGCATTGTACAATGAAGTAAGCGATGGCATGGATGTACTCAGTGTGGATTACAGGGTGGCACCGGAATTTCCCTATCCGGCGGCGTTGGAGGATGCCGTAGAGGCCTATCAGTGGATTTTGGACCAGGGATATGCGAGGGAAAAAATATTTGTGACCGGGGATTCTGCAGGGGGCGGTCTTGCGCTTGCACTCTGTCTTTATCTTCGTGATCACGGGATGCCGCTTCCAAAGGGAATCATTACCATGTCGGCATGGGCGGATCTCACAAACAGCGGGGCATCTTATGAGGAGAATTTTCTTACGGATCCCGTATTCGGGGGAAACAGGGATTCTCTCGTTTATCACAATGAATATTATAGAAATGATGATCCGTCAAATCCTTATATATCGCCGGTTTACGGAGAGTATGAAAATTTTCCTCCGATGCTCATGCAGGTTGGGGAACATGAGATGCTTCTTTCCGATACACTCACGGTATCCGAAAAGGTGCGAAATGCCGGTGTGCCTGTAAAAACACATATTTATAAAGGAATGTTTCATGAATTTCAGATGGGGTTGCTTCTCTATCCGGAATCGAGGGAAGCATGGGTGGAAATAGGACGTTTTATCCGTTCGCAAATAAAAGATTGAGTTCGGGGAGAGATTTATGTTTAAAATCACAAATTATTTGAAGGATTATAAAAAAGAAAGCATCATAGCGCCTCTTTTTAAAATGTTAGAGGCTTCGTTTGAACTTTTGGTACCTCTGGTAATGGCTGCCATTGTGGATACCGGTATTAAAAATCAGGATACCGGATATATTCTCAAGATGGGAATGTTGTTGCTTCTGCTGGGTATTGTTGGAATGATATCCTCAATCACGGCACAATATTTTGCGGCAAAAGCGGCAGTGGGGTTTGGAACGAATGTAAGAAGAGATCTGTTTGTTCATATCAATTCCTTTTCGTATACGGAACTGGACCGGGCAGGCACATCTACCCTGATCACGAGGATGACCAATGATGTAAATCAGCTTCAATCCGGCGTCAATATGTTTCTGCGACTTTTTCTTAGATCCCCGTTTATTATTGTAGGTGCCATGATCATGGCTTTTACGGTGGATGTAAAAGCGGCTCTTGTGTTTGTGGTTGCAATTCCTATTCTTTCCATCGTTGTATTTGGCGTTATGTTGTATTCCATCCCGCTCTATCAGAAGGTACAGGATACGTTGGATCATGTTGTCTTGTTGACCAGAGAAAATCTGATGGGTACGAGAGTGATCCGTGCATTTAACAGACAGGAGAAGGAAAAAAACGAATATCGAAAGTGCAGTGATGTGCTGATGAAACAGCAGTTGTTTGTCGGAAAGATTTCGGCGGTGATGAATCCGGTTACATATATTATGGTAAATGTTTCCATTATAGCTATTATCTGGATTGGCGGACTGGAAGTCGATACGGGAAGGCTTTCACAGGGCGAGGTGATCGCACTGGTGAACTATATGTCACAGATTCTGGTCGAACTGGTCAAACTGGCCAATTTGATCATCCTTCTTACCAAGGCAGCAGCCAGCTACAGACGTGTAGCGGATATATTTGCAATGCAGCCGTCAATCACAGAACATCCAACCGGTGTCGATCTGGAAAAGACAGAGGATAAGGTAGTATTTGACAATGTGACATTTTCTTATCCTGACACAACAGAGGCGGTGCTTAAGGACATTTCGTTTACCGCAAAAAAAGGGCAGACGATTGGAATCATAGGAGGTACAGGCTCTGGTAAATCCACGCTGGTGAATCTGATCCCGCGATTCTATGATGTGACGGAAGGCGCTGTATTGGTGGATCAGGTCAATGTAAAGCGGTATTCTTTTCATCAGCTGAGAGACCGGATCGGTGTTGTGCCGCAAAAAGCGGTGCTGTTTCATGGCAGCATTGAAGATAATCTCAGATGGGGCAAGGAGGATGCGACGAACGAGGAATTGTCAAGGGCAGTTCGTATCGCTCAGGCGGAGAATGTGGTTGCCTCCAAAAAGGATGGGATGAAAGAAATGCTGGTACAGGGCGGAAAGAATCTGTCGGGAGGACAAAGACAACGTCTTACCATTGCCAGAGCGTTGGTGAGAGATCCGGAGATACTGATTCTGGATGACTCGGCATCTGCGCTGGATTTTGCAACGGATGCCGGACTTCGAAGGGCGTTAAAAGATGAGACAACAGGTATGACGGTATTTATTGTTTCCCAGAGAGCGTCGACGATCAAACAGGCAGATCAGATTCTTGTCTTAGAGGACGGTATGCTGGCCGGCAAGGGTACACATGAGGAATTGATGAGAGAATGCAGAGTATATCAGGAGATTGTGCGGTCACAGGAACAGACGGACAATTTGCCGGCATCCGCACAGGATAGAAAGAAAAATGAAAAGCAGAGAAAGAAAGGGGGCAGAAGACATGTCAGATGATCGGAAACGTAAATGGAGTACAACCCAAATGCAAACCATCAAAAAAGTATTGACCTATATTCGTCCCTATTGGATGTACATGCTGCTCTCGTTGCTGTTTGCGGTGATCACCGTAGTTACAACCCTGTATGCACCTGTTGTAATTGGTCAGGCGATCGATCGGATCCTTGCGGCAGGAAAAGTTGACTTCGAAGGACTTTTACCATTGCTCTATAAACTTGCGGTTGTTGTCATCATAACGGCGCTTGCACAATGGTTTATGTCGCTTTGTAACAACAAAATCACCTATCAGGTGGTAAAGGATATCCGGACACAGATATTCGATAAATTGAACGCATTTCCGATTAAATACATAGATGGGAATCCACAGGGAGAAGTCGTTTCAAAAGTAGTCAATGATGTGGATCAATTCTCAGAAGGTCTTCTGATGGGATTTACGCAGTTGTTTACCGGTCTGATCACGATTTTGGGAACCCTGATTTTTATGCTTTCCGTGAATGTGAAGATTACGATCGTGGTTGTCTTTATCACTCCGGTCTCCCTGTTGGTGGCTGGATATATTGCAAAAAAAACGTATCATATGTTTCAATTGCAGTCAAAAAGCCGTGGTGAAATGACAGCGTTGGTAGATGAGATGATCGAAAATCAGAAGATTGTACAGGCATTTGGCTATGAGGATACAGCAATCCACCGCTTTGAAACAATCAATGAGGAGCTTTCCGGATATAGTTTGAAAGCGACGTTCTTTTCTTCTATTACCAATCCGGCTACCCGTTTTGTGAACGGATTGGTGTATGCAGGAGTTGGAATTGTAGGAGCCTTCGTTGCAGTCCATGGAGGCATTACAGTGGGACAGCTTTCCTGTTTCTTAAGTTATGCAAATCAATATACCAAACCGTTCAATGAAATATCGGGCGTGATCACGGAAGTACAGAATGCGATTGCCTGTGCGGCGAGAGTTTTTGCGATATTAGAGGAACCGGAAGAGGAACCGGATGCTTCGGACAGCATAATATTGACCAAGGATTCGATTGCAAAGAAAAACGATATCTCTTTGCGGCATGTGACATTTGCTTATGAGAAGGACAAGCCTTTGATTCATGATCTGAATGTGAAGGTAAAAAAAGGACAGAGAATTGCAATTGTAGGTCCGACCGGTTGCGGTAAGTCAACATTGATCAATCTGCTGATGCGGTTTTATGACGTTGATGATGGTACGATCGCAATTAATGGGAATAGTATTTATAAAATTACAAGAGACAGCCTGCGAAGTAATTATGGTATGGTTTTACAGGAAACATGGTTGAAATCCGGAACAATTGCGGAGAATATCGCTTATGGAAAGCCGGATGCGACCAGAGAAGAAATTATAGAGGCGGCAAAAGCATGCCATGCGCATAGTTTTATCAAGCGCATGCCGGAAGGGTATGATACGGTGATCGGGGAGGCTGGCGGTATTTTGTCCGAAGGACAGAAACAGCTCCTTTGTATCGCAAGAGTCATGCTGGAACTTCCGCCTATGCTGATCCTGGATGAGGCAACTTCGTCCATTGATACCCTCACAGAAATCCGTGTGCAGAATGCATTTGCCAGATTGATGAAAGGACGCACCAGTTTTATTGTCGCACACCGTCTTTCCACGATAAAAAATGCGGATCTCATTCTGGTTATGAAAGATGGAGATATCATAGAGCAGGGAAATCATAATGCGTTGTTAAAAAAAGGTGGTTTTTATGCAGAACTCTATAACAGTCAGTATATGAATATAGGATAAATTATACAAAAATACAGAGAAATATGCTTGTATTTTCGGATGATCGTTTTTTTAAAATAATGTGAATAGACTTGCTTTTTTCGGAAAGCGTGGTATTCTACATAAGAATGTATTTTTTGAATGATATGGATCATAAACAGATCTGTTTATGATAAAGGGATAGAGAAAAGGGATTGTAAAATGAAAGAGAAAAATCATGGAATAAAAAAAGGAGTCCGAAAGATTACTGATAAGGTGAAAATACCGTTTCGAAAACTTGCAAAAACCAAAGGTATGAAGGCGATTTACAAGGCTCTTCGTATTCCGTTTATCGGACATATGATATTGGCGCTTTTATTAAATTTTTGCATGGAAATGTTGAGCAGACATTCCGTAGAAAAGACAATTGTGTTTATCAAAGAATCACCGGTGGTTTTTTTATATAATGCCTTTATTATTTTTGTCACGCTTTCGTTAGTGGTATTTGCAAAGCGAAAGCTGTTTGCGACTATTTTCGTCTGCATGATTTGGATTGTTTCCGCTTTTGCTAATTTTATTGTATTATCATTCCGAACCACACCATTTTCGGCAATTGATATTCTTATGATCCGTAATGTCATGACGATGCTGGATAAATATGTGACGAAAAAACAGTTGATGCTTGGAGGCGTGGGCGTTGGGCTACTGATTATTCTGTTGATTTATCTGTATATCAAGTTGCCGAAAACAAAGAAAAAACGAAATCCGTTTCGGGCTTCGGTCTATGTATGTATGTGTTGCATTCTGGCCGTTACACTGACCAGAGTTGCTGTTTCGACACATACCGTGTCCGATAAGTTTGGTAATCTGGCGTATGCCTATAATGACTACGGATTTGCATATTGTTTTTCAAACAGTATCATAGATGTTGGTATTACCAAGCCGAAAGATTACAATGAAAAAACAATAAAAGATATCGTAGATGGTCTGCAATATGACAAGAGTGAGGTGATCACAAAGACCCGGGAAGAGGATCCGGCACTTTTAGCGGAAGGCAGAGAGGCAGCAGAACAAGGGGGAGAACTGACAAAAGAGCCGGTTGCAGAGCAAGGCGGAGTAGAGACTACAGAGAAAGCTGCGGAGCAGGATGATGGAAAGACAAAAGAGCCGGTTTCAGAGCAAGGCGGAGTAGAGACTACAGAGAAAGCTGCGGAGCAGGACGATGGAAAGACAAAAGAGGCTACAGAGCAAGATGGAGTAGAGACTACAGAGGCAGTTACAGAGAAAGATACAGAAATAACAACCGAAATAGATACAAAGGAAGAGGCATACTTTATCAATCAGAAAGCGACGAAACAGTATCCGAATATTATCGTAATTCAGTTGGAGTCTGTTTTTGATACGAAGTATATGAAAAATTTTTATGCCTCCGAGAATCCGATGCCGACTCTGGCAAGACTAAAAAGAAGATATTCATCCGGTTTGTTTACGGTGCCGGCAGTTGGTGCCGGAACTGCAAATACGGAGTTTGAAGTTCAAACAGGAATGAGCACTCAGTTTTTTGGAGCAGGAGAGTATCCGTTTAAAACGATTATGCGAAGTACAACCTGTGATACAATGGCGTATGATCTGAAGCGGATTGGATATGCAACCGCCGGATTTCATAACAATGACGCAACATTTTATGAGAGACATGTGGATTATTTTAATCTGGGATTTGATACCTTTT
>CAJOMI010000055.1 GCA_905235545.1 uncultured Lachnospiraceae bacterium
ATAATCCCATCGTCACCGACTCCTATGTTGCCATCCACAAACTTATATCCATACGATATATCCTTTTTCTTCTTTATGATCGCGTTAAGTGAGTTCGCACGGGTATTTCCACTCTTAACTTCAATCGTTACAATCTGCCCTTCTTTTTGTATTATAAAATCTAATTCTCTCTTCGTCGTCTCATTTTTATAAAAATAAAGCGGATATCCTTTTTTGTGAAGCGCATCTGCAACTGCACATTCATATAAACCGCCCTTGGTATGACCGGAAAGTGTATTTTCAACAATATGCTGTTTCAGGGAAAAGTCTTTCATTGAAATTAAAAGTGACAAATCTGTAGTATAGGCCCGAAAGAAGTCATCCCTTGCATAATCATCCAAATCATAACTAACATCTGTTACTCGTTTACACAAGTGTACCATATCCGCACGAAGCAACCATTCCACACTGGAAAAATATTTTTGTGCTCTGGCGCCGTGTTCAATTTCTTTGTATTGAAACTTGTGATTTTCCTTATCAAGCAGTTGTTTTGCCAATGTGAGATAGCATTTTTCAGCCTTAACTTTTTCTTCTGCCGTTGCATAGTGGGCAATATCATACTGATATCCTTGCAGAAGATTTCTCTGAATAGAATCTACTTCTCTATAATCTTTTGTATCCACGTATGTTTGCACGACTTCCGGCATGCCGCCGGTTGCGATATATTGTCTGTAATAATGCATCATCTGATTATGAATAGAATCCGGAATCGCTTTCTTCATATCAAGAAAAGAACGCAGGGATGCAATCATATCATCCGTGATTCCCATCCCCCAAAGGAATTCCTCAAAATCCAAGCCATACATTCTCTGATAATCAACGTAACCTACCGGATAAGAAGATGCTCGTTTGTAATCGATACCGAGAAGCGATCCCGACGCAATCACATCATATCGATCATCAATCGTCCAAAACTTCAGCGATGTAATCGCTTCCTGACATTCCTGTATCTCATCCAGAAAGATTAATGTTTTCTCCGGCATAATCTTCTTTTCCGGAAAACGAAAGCGCATCGCCATAATCATGTTGTCTACTGTGAGATCTTCGGAAAAAATCTCTGTCGCAGAAGGCGTCTGCTTGAAATTAATTTCCACAATCTCCTCATAATTTTCCTCTGCAAAGCGTTCTATGACATATGTTTTTCCCGTTTGTCTTGCCCCCTGAACCACGAGACACTTTTTGTCTTTACGTTCTGACCAATTTTTAAGGTATGCTGTCATTTTTCTCTTTAACATAAGACGCCAATGCTTATAATACATAAAATGCTTTGCATCAACATTTTAGATAGAATAAATGTATGGCAATCAACATTTTGGAAATCAAAAATATACATCGCATCAACATTTTGTAATATTATATCATGTCAATATCATGTTGTCCATTGTATATTGGGGGATATTTTGTTTCTTCTGTTTTTATTTTCTCGAGTAGCTCCGGATGTTTATCAGCAATGATTTCAAAATCAATCTATTATTTTCAAGATTTGCCATACATCAATCTCGCATATTGAAAAACGGACATCGCCACTGACAAACCGTCAGTTATTGCGATGCCCGTTTTTGTTGAAAGGAATGATGTGGCTATGCGAACACATCCACGAATCGATTTCCTGTTCTATTTCAGTTTCACTTTCTTCGCTTTGGACCAGTCTCCGTAAACCTTTGTCTTTCCGTTCAGTTTATAGGCTCTGACCTTAACGTAAAGTGTCTTTTTGTTTTTCAGTTTCTTTGAAGAAACGGTTGCTTTTGTCTTTTTCACAAATGTTTTCACAATTGCTTTTTTGTTCTTATCTGCATTCTTTTTCGAAGTGTACACCGCAACCTGATAACCCTTTGCGCCGGAAACAGATTTCAAAGTAAGCTTTATTTGTTTGGAAGCCTTTTTCTTTTTGTCTATTTTCTTGATCGTTGCCTTACCAGGTTTCTTTACATCTGCATTGACCTGGGATTCCGTTTCCGGTGTTTTCACCTCGGTCGTCGGTTCTTCTTCCGTCGACGGTACCTGTTCCGTCGTTGGTTCTTCATCCGTTATCTTGTCATTCAGTGTTCCTTCATCCGGTGTTTCACTATCCTGCGTCTCATCTTCCGATGTTCCTTCATCCGGCGTTCCCTCATTCGGTGTTTCTTCAGACTCGTCCTCTGTTACTGTCACTTTAACTAATTTGACCTTGTTTTTCCTGGCGCCTTTGTCCAGAATAGTCACCATAGCATTTCCGGCAGATTTTGCATATACTTCACCCACAGCATTGACATCTACTACATCTTCATCCATTGACTGGAATTCGATAGCATCATATCTGTCACAAGTAACGTATCCCTCTGCATTAAATGCAAAATTAACATTTCCATATTCTCCGACCTTCAGTGTCAGATCATTATCATAAGTAAACCCGTTCGGTTCTTCTGCATCATTTTCATCAATCGCTACAACCTTAACCGTATCTTTCATATCCTTATACGTGCAGGAAACTGTTATCTCTCCAAGCTCATACATATAAAGTTTGTTATTGGAAACATCTGCTTCTGGATCTGCTTCCGGATCTCCTTTTTCGATGTCCCAGACAAAATCGTCTGTATTCACAGCATCAAACGGCGTATAGCTTAAAAACCGTAACAGGTTCACATCGATATCCTGCACATAAAATGATATGTCATCTCCATAGTAATAGGCAGATTCAAATTCAGGTGTACAATAGCGAAGCGGCACATAGATCGTATCGGTTATAAAATGAAAATCCTCGACCTCTTTATATTCCGATTCCGGTATGAACTTGGCATGCATCGCATAAGGTTGCCAACCGTCCTCTTCGACATAAGTATACGGAGCAGTATCAAAATAAAACTTATACTCTTGTTTTTCCTGCGTATAATACCAGCCCACAAACACATATCCTTCTTTATCCGGATCCTCCGGCATCGCATCCGACTTTAATTTATAATTTTTGATATCGAATGGAACCGTTCCTACCAATTCTCCATCTACATAAAACGGAACATCCGGAATTTTAATATTTTTATAACTAAATTCATAGCTATCAATGCCATCAATGTTGGCATCGACCCAATCCTTTCGGACATTGATAAATTTCTTCAATCGCTCAATCTCATTTGAATAATTCAATTTATACGGATTGCCCTCATCATCGATAAGTACGTTATCTTCGCCCCAGTATCCATCCTCCTGCATCAGATAAGATCCACGCACCTGATAATTTGCCAATGCAGAATAATAAATAGTATTTGAATACTTATCAATAAAACCGTCTTTCGATACAGCATCCGTTAAGAGTTTTCGCAATTCTTTCCATCTTTCCAGTACATTTTGTTTGAATTCCGGATCATATTTGATCAGCGTTGAGAACCAAGGACATTCCGCATATCCGTCAAGCATGTAAAATTCTTCCACTCCGTTCTCAGCAATATAATTCGTCTGGCTTGCAGCCCATGCTACAAAGTCAAAATCCCACACAGGGCCGAAATACAGCTTCCCGTTTCTTTCCTTATAAAGGAATGTGCTGCTTCCTGAGAAAGCATCTCCGTTTATGGAAAACTCCTGAAGTAAATAATAATCAATCAGAGATTTCTCATCCAGATAATCACGCCATGTCTTACCTTCCGGAGGGACAATTTTGTCTTTTTCATTCTCATCCGTATCCTCCTGTGCGTTGTTTGTTTTTGGACTTGCTGCCGCACCTGACACTCCGGCATTATTCGTTCCCTGAGAAGCTGCCTTTGTAACTTCACTCATTTTTGAGTTGAATGCTTCAAGATCATTTTCTTCTTCCGCCGGAGCAAGTGCATCCACCAAAGCATCCAGCTCCCCTATATACTTTCTTAAATATTCCATCTGTGCGGCTTTCGCCTCTTCCGGATAATTCTCATCATATTCCGGTTTTTCGATTCGGAATCTCTGCTGATCGTCTATATATTCAATACTATCAAAATCCTCAGACAACCATGACGCACCCATGGATAACAGGTATCCACCTGTAATATCCGGTTCTTTTACAGCCGGATTGCCCTCCAGATCATCAATATTTACACTGCTCTCTTCTATCCGGATATGCTGACTGAGCTGGTAACTTCCGTAGTATTCACCGGATACGATCATATCCACGCAGACACTTTTTGGAGTAAATTCCAAGCCAAGTTTATCTGCAAGATCCGTCGTCAGTTTATTTCTCAACAGAGAATAGTCATAATAGTTTGCAAGAAGCACCCAGTGCTTACTCTCGCCCATTCCAAAAAGATTTGCTTTCTTATCAAGCTTGATCTTATATGGCTTCTTATCCACCAGCCATGTGGAATTACCGCGTCCTCTGATGTAATCAAGCTCATAAGTTGCATCTTCCAAAGGTTTTTTGGTAGAATATTCGCACTGATAGCCATCCGGTATCTTGACATTCATATTACCGTAACCTGTGATCGTATGCTGCGGTGAACCGTTTATTGTCTCAATGGAATTAACTTCATTATCCAGATCGAAATCAATAACCGGTGTACTTCCTTCTGTAAAGAACAAACTTTCAAAGTAAAGATTACCCTTTACACCGGACACCGGAATCAACTCCCCGTCCGAATATGCACTGTCCGCAATAAAGGTAACATAGATATGCCCTTTTCCAAACAGACCTGCATTTCTGACATCCACTGCCTGATTCTTCGTTGCTCCCCATTCGTCACCGGTCCGCTTGATGGTAACGGTTGCGAACGGGTTTTCCTGCTTATCAAAATAAAAGTAAGCTTTTCCTTTCAGGGTTTTCTTTGCAAGCATGTTGTATACCATGTTGCCGACTTTCAGATTATCAAAATCAAACTCACCCAAATCAATCTTCGTTCTGGCAAGAACTCCGGTATCCACCTTCATAATCTGAATTCCTTCAATTCCTTCGGTGGAAGTGACTGCCTCTAACTTAATATTCGGGTCTTTTTCCCCTTCCGTCAGTTCGGTAACCGGATCTGCGATTTTCTCATCCTTCAGATCATTTGCAAAATAATGTCTGATAAATGCATCGGGAACTCCCAGTGCGATCGCCTCATCCGTAATGTTTTTTTGAAAATCCGTAATCTCCTCATCGAGTACCGAATCCTCATCCTGAGGATCAACTCCCTCTGTCCTTGGAAGAGGGGATGTCTCATTCACATCTGTTTCTTCTGCTACATTCTGTTGTTCTGTTCCTGCTGCTGCCACATACATAACATCCGACGGAACATATGCTAATGTAAGTGCCAGTACTAACAGGAGTGATAGTAATTTTCTGCCTTTCATAATGCCTCCTTATACTATTACTATACAGTTATTATTTGCCGTGATGTCTCTTTTGCCATCACAAACGTCAAAATTATAGCATTTGTCCTGTCGGTTTGTAAATAAATCCCAAAAAACCTTAAGAGAAACTTAAGATTATAGAAATGTCATTTACACGGTCACACCTTCAGTTGAAATATCACTGTCACCTTCGCATCTTTTGACAGTGGATCCCGATTTTCATAATCAAACAAAGCATACACGATATCGCCCTCCGTTTCCCCGTTCCTGTGACATTCTGTGCCATCCGTTTGATTCGTCCCGCCGGAAATCGTATGCTTCTTCCCACAAGTATCGTCAGTGATCCAGCAAAGTGCGTCTCTTGCAATCGGCTCGATATGCATCATCCTAGCCGCCGCTCTGGAATCATATCCTTCCTTTCGCAGATCAATCTCTGCATTTCCTCCGTTTTTAAAGAACGTCTGGTAGACCGTCTTGTCAATCGGTTCCTCTTTCGACCATGCCGGACGACTCTTTGCATTTTCCCGCAGATAATAATCATAGGTCAGCAGGCTGTCCAAAATTGGCACAGAAAACTGCCGCAAGTCAAAATGACCGATACAAAAATCCCGAAGCGCCTCGTATCTTGCCTCTCTCTTGAACCCAATTCCAAATAACTGATGTGTCTCATAATAATTGCCCAGCGACTCATAGAATGCATACGGCGTCTCAAAAAAAGAAATCACATAGGGCAGCACATGCTCAAACTGGTCGCTGTTATAATAGACCTCGACCATTTCCTCCACTCTCTTTAGGATCAAAATATCATCATAGGAGATCCACTTTGTGCTTAAAACTTCATAGGGCTGGACATCCCGATACTTGAGGTCGTAGGCATCCACCTGTTCTCCCATATAGGAACCTTTTAACACCTTCAAAAATCCCAGCTGCAACTGGTTTGGCCGCATGGCGTATGCGTCATTAAATGACTTTTTAAAGGAAGACAGATCCTCATAGGGAAGTCCGGCGATCAGATCCAGATGCTGATGAATGTTGCCGAAACTGCGTATCTTCAAAAGAGTGTGCTTTACCTTTTCCACATCCATCACTCTTCTGATCTCGTGGATCGTTTCCACATTGGTGGACTGGAGTCCGATCTCCAGCTGAATCAGGCCCGGTCGCATCGTTTCAAAGACGGCGAGTTCCTCCTCGCCGATCAGATCCGCTGCCACCTCAAAATGAAAATTGGTCACACCGTTATCATGCTCCGCAATATACCGCCATATAGCAAGCGCATGTTCTTTATTGCAGTTAAAGGTCCGGTCGATCAATTTTACCTGAGGCACTCTGTTTTCCAGGAAAAAGTCGAGTTCCTTTTGCACCAGTGAAAAACTGCGAAACCGTACTTTCCGATCGATGGAGGAAAGGCAATAGCTGCACGAAAACGGACAGCCCCTGCTGGTCTCATAATATAATATCTTATTCTGAAAGGCGGAAAGATCCTTGTAAATAAACGGAAGATCATCCAGATTCATCAACGGTCTCGCCGGATTGCGGATGATTTCCCCATCCTTGTCACGATATAGGATTCCCAATACGCCCTTATAAATATCGGATTGTCCGCTATCTTTTTCTTCGGATAAGCTATCGTTTATCGGCTTTTTCCCCGAGCATGTTTCCTGCAAAGTCTCCGATTTGCCCTCACACAAATGACTTTGCCATACCGTTGTGAGTTCGTAAAATGTCCCTTCCCCTTCCCCGATCATAATACCTTCTATAAAAGGGTTATCATTTAGAATATTCTCTCCGTTGTTACCTGCCTCCGGCCCACCGAGCCAGATGTGCAGGTTCGGAGAAACCTTTTTTAATTCTTTTGCGATCGTCAGGA
The DNA here is from genome assembly GCA_905235545.1 of uncultured Lachnospiraceae bacterium. Classification (GTDB taxonomy): domain Bacteria; phylum Bacillota; class Clostridia; order Lachnospirales; family Lachnospiraceae; genus CAG-590. Next base: position 7,175 of record CAJOMI010000055.1, read on the forward strand.
TCTCCTGCACATTCCATATATAACAGGAAAAGGCAACCACCGTTGCCTTCTCCCGATACAATGCCTGTAAGATCTGATCCAAATTGTGATTGATCGTATATTCTCTTATCACGATTTCCGGCTGCCGCACACTGTTCTCTGCAATATACTCCGGATAACCTTCCGCATCCCGACTCATACCGGATTCCTTCCGCATCTGCTCCGGAGAACCTTCCGCATCCTGACTCATACCGGATTCCTTCCGCATCTGCTCCGGAGAACCTTCCGCATCCCGACTCATACCGGATTCCTTCCGCATCTGCTCCGATGCGTATGCCTCCAAATCATATACAGCCAGATTAGAATGCACATATTTTGCATTCAATGCCGCCAAAACTATCTTCATACCATTATTCTCCTTCATCATCCATACCATACGGACATAAATTCTCAATTTACCATATAGCCTGTCCCGTTTTTATCCTTTTTCAGTACCTCTGCAATGCGTGCCTTACTGTTCACCATCGCTTTTATAATTAACGGATCGAAATGTGTGCCGCTCTCATCCTGCATAATCTCAAATGCTTCATCCAACGAATACGCTTCTTTGTATGGTCGTTTGGAAAGCAATGCATCCAGGACATCTGCAACCGCCATAATCCGTGCCGAAAGAGGTATCTGCTCTCCGAAAAGCCGTTCCGGATATCCACGATCACTGCCATTCCACCACTCATGATGATACATGGCGATGTGTTTGGCCATCTGCAAATATTCCGTGGTGCCCATGGTTTGTTCCGCATTATCCAGCATGGCACCTCCCTCTGCAGCATGTTTCTTGATCGCCTCATATTCATCCTTTGTCAATTTGCCCTGCTTATTGAGGATTGCATCCGGAACCTTAACCTTGCCAATATCATGTAGCGGTGCGGCTATCTTGAGAATATTGATATATTCATCCGTCAGAGTATCGGTATAATTCCCTTGTTCACAAAGTTTTCTGGCAAGAATTTCCACATATTCCGCTGTCCGCCTGACATGATTCCCGGTGGTCTCATCACGGCTCTCCACAATATCTGCCAATGTGGTGATAATGTTGGCATGAAGATCCGATATCGTTTTGGACTGGATATTTACCATGTCAATATATTCATCAATCTCTTTGGTCGTTTTCATAAGTGCCTTATAGAGGTCCTCTATCTCATTACCCGTATGGATATTCAACGCCTCTATCTTTGCTACGGATTTATTCCGTCCGGAATCGGTATCATAAGCAAAACGCTTCATTTCTTTTTCCATCTTGAGAAGCGGCGTCACAAGCATCCGATTTGCAATCATCATGGCGAACATTACAATGCAAAGTAATAATCCCAGAACCGCCGACAGCATCTTGCCGCTGTAGAGCAATGTCTCTACCTGTAACGCATGAAGATCGTATTCGCCGTCCGATAAATTTGCTACTCTAGCCTCCATATAAGTCTTATAAGAAATGGAAAATGCGACAAACACAATGGCAATCCCCGCACAAAGCAACACGATCGCCACCTGTGTTCGCAGAGAACTCTTATTCTCCGTTCTGTTTCGAATTACCATATTTTTTTGTGAAACCTTATTTAATTCGTGACGCACTTTGAGAGGAACAAGCTTGACCAAAAAGAATGCCGCTGTCAATGAAATCAATTTGTCCGGCAATTCGATACAGAGATCTCCCAGAATCTGGGCTAGCAGAACCGGCAAACCGGCACTATGTAACTTCATAACAATCGGAGTCGCCATATTCTCTGCGACCTGACATCGATACAGAATATAAGTCAGGAAAGAACACGGAATACTGAGAAGCAGATAAAACGGAACGATTCGCACGACCTTATTCCATTTACTATAATATCCCCGATCTGCAGCCACACCTGCAATCATTGCAATCAATACATTGATCGTTCCATAATAAAAGGTTGTGGAATCTGACAATCCACCGATCAGGTTCGTGACAAATCCCACAAACATACCCGGGCAGGCACCACCTATGACGGCAATAAACATCGTACCGACAGAGTCCAGATACAATGGAATCCCTAATCCGTCCACAATCGCGCCCAGCACCATATTGATACATACCCCACATAAAATCAACAACAGAAAATAGCTTATCCTTTTCTTTGACATATTACTCATAACGCACCCCCATCCGGAATACACTTACTTTCATCTCCAAAAAGCTTCTTCTCCTTAACGTTTTACCTGTTTTCTATTTTACCAAATATTACCCAAATCATCAATAGAAAACAGGTCTTCTTTACATGGTTTTTCTCAATATGTCTGACAACGTCTCACTTAAATGTACTTAAGAATAAACTTTAACTATTTCCCGTGCATTAACCGAAGTGCCTCTTCCAGGACATAATCTTCTCCGTCATCAAAAAGTGCTTTTACCGCATCCTCATCAAAAGGAATCCGGATATCAATATCGTCACTGCTGTTTCTGTCAGTGCCCGCATCGATGAATACCTCTCCATTTTGATCCAGAAGAAGAAAATAATCACCACTCTCCAGGTGCTGTTCGCAAGTACCCTGAGCGGAACCGTTCGGTCTGGTAAATCCCATAAATGTAACACCATCCATGCCCTGCATCACCTTGGTAAAATGGTCGGCAGCACTGATACTTTCCGCATTGACCAATACCACGATCTTACCGGTATCCCAGAGATTTTCTCCCTGAAAGGTATATGACTCTCCAACCTCATATCTGCCTGTTTCCGGATCCTTTTTATAGCTTTTCGCCTCTTCATCCCATACAGCATCCGAAACATAGTAATGCTCGCCCTCCGGAGCAAATATTTCTGATAACGCCTTGACCATATCACCGGAGCCTCCCATATTGCCACGCATATCGATGATCAGATTCTTAATTCCCTGCTCTTTCAGTTCCAAAACCTTTTGCTCCAACTCTGTTTTCATTCCACTGTACTCTCCTCTATTATACGAATCCGTGTCATAGAGCATCGCCTTGATGCGGAGAACATAAGTATCATCTGACACCGCTTTCCATGTCATGTCACCGGTGGCAACTCCCTGATCGATGATTTCCATCGTATCCTTTAATCTCTGATAATAAAAACCAATCTTAGAAAGCTCTACCCGGTCTTCGGTTCCGTCCTCCTTACGGTATGTAACGGCAACCGTTTCACCGCCCATTCCCGCTGCATACAGTGCCTGATAGAATATCTCATTGTCCTTATTCGGATTTACACGTATT
>CAJOMI010000056.1 GCA_905235545.1 uncultured Lachnospiraceae bacterium
AAAATACAGGTGAACTGGATCCCTCTTTTGATCTCTCCCGTCAACGGATCAAACTCCACCATCCGGTCAATCTCATCTCCAAAGAACTCGATCCGAATGGCATCCTCAAATGTAGATACCGGAATAATCTCCAGCACATCACCGTGCACCCGGAAGGTTCCACGCTTGAAATCCATCTCGTTTCGCTCATACTGGATATCGATCAGATCCGTGATGAGTTTGTCCCACTCATAAGTCATCCCCACCCGCAAAGTAAGCATCATGTCCTCATAATCTTCCGGTGAACCGATACCATAGATACAGGATACGGAAGAAATGACAATGACATCTTTGCGTTCGATCAAAGCCGCCGTTGCGGAATGTCTTAATTTATCAATCTCATCGTTGATGGAGGAATCCTTCTCGATATAGGTATCCGTAGAAGGAACATAGGCTTCCGGCTGATAATAATCATAATAGGACACAAAATACTCCACTGCATTCTCCGGAAAAAATTCCTTAAACTCACTGTAGAGCTGAGCCGCCAGCGTTTTATTATGTGCAATGATCAATGTCGGTTTCTGCAGCCGTTCGATCACATTCGCCATGGTGAAGGTCTTGCCGGAACCGGTCACCCCCAATAATGTCTCAAATTGATTGCCTTCCTCAAAGCCTTTCACCAGCGCATCGATCGCCTCAGGCTGGTCGCCGGTTGGCTCAAATGGGGCATGTAATTTAAATCGCTTTTGTTCTGTCTGCAAAAAAACACCTCCAAAAGTTGCAAGCCAAAGTATGCCGGCGAAGCTTCACCTCAAAGATGATGACCGTGGGCTTCGGATTCTCAGGATAACGCAACAGATTCTTTCATTTGATAGTTCTCATCCTCGTCAATCATTTGCAGCATGATTTTCGCATAGACAGGATCAAATTGGGTTCCAATTCCATTGAAAATCTCTTCCCTCACTGTCTTTTGCGGAAACGGATTCCTGTAGCTGCGCTTTGATGTCATGGCGTCATAGGCATCTGCCACAGCTATAATCCTGGCAATATCCGGAATCTCTTCACCCTTCAGGTGATCCGGATATCCTTTTCCATCATATCTTTCGTGATGATATTTCGCTCCCATGTAAAGATTCGGAAAGATATCAATATCCGATAAAATCTGCCCTCCGATACTTGGATGCCTCTTAATGATCTCATACTCCTCATCACTGAGTTTACCGACTTTGTTTATAATATAATCCGGTATTCCGATTTTTCCAACATCATGAAGAAGCGCTGTGTAATATATCTCATTACATTCTTTTTCACTTTTCCCGCTTTTTTCAGCAATCAGTTTTGAATACAACGCAACTCTTACAGAATGTCCCTGCGTATAGCTATCCTTTGCATCTATTGCATTGACCAACGCTTTTGAAGTTTGATCGAACAAATATTTTGCATTTTTCTGTTCGTTTTTCAAATATTCAATCTCATGATTGCGCACACTCTCCAAACTGTCATTTGTTTCTTTTATCACAAAGAAATATAAAATGATTGCCGTAATGCCCAGAGAGAGATTGGTAAACGACCATCCATAAAAAATGAACTGAACAATCGATGCCACAATCGGTATCGTTGTGAATAAGATCATTGCGAACGCAATCTTTGCATCCATCATTTTCCTGAACTGAACAATCACAGAGAACTGTATGAAAAAAATGGCGATCGGAATCAGATAGCACAAAAAGAATCCTTTTCCTCTTTGATATTGGTTCCATTCATCAAATGTGTAATAAAATCCGGTAAACTGCGACACTATGATCAAAATAATACCAAGAATGGCAAGATTATTTGATACTCTCAGTCTGCGAAGAGAAAACGTGGCCCGATCACCGTTCCGGATCAGATCAGACAGATAATAATTAAATGCATAAATGATAAATATCGTCAGGAAAAATACAAGGAAATTACTGATCCTTACCATCCAATATCCCTTTTGACTCACATTGCCTCTGTAAATATATGCGAGTCGATCCGCGAAAAGTAGAAACATTGCACCAAACTCCACAAATATAAGTGGAAGCTTTTTCCTCAATGAAATCGTTTTGGTAAAGATAATAAATAAAGCTATCAGTCCACAAACTGTACCAATCATGAGCATAATATCCAACTGATAATTTTTTAATATTTCCATCCTTATTCCTCCTGACAATCATCGTCCGCTATTGATAATTTGTTCAGAATTCCAAGATACTAATAAATATTAATTCAAAAGTCCGTTATCTAAACATTCATTTTTGCTTTTCTTCTCTTTGCTGCTTTTCTTTTTGCCGGAAGAACTCTGCTTATTCGATGTCGTTCCCGACTGTCTTGCAGCTTCCTTAGAGTCTTCCAACGCTTTATCGGCGATTGCTTTGTCTTCCGTCACATAATCCTTCAGGACATAGCCCTCTTTTCCGTCAAATATAACTCTGATATAATCACCGGAGATCTCATAAGCCTGTATCGTACTTCCGATTGCAACCACGCCAAGATCTTCACCGGATGCGGAAGGCTCCTTATGCAGGGTTATACTCTCTGTCGTATACATGGTTACCGGTTCCTCAGAGGATTTCGGATCTGCTTCCTCCGCCTCGGAAGACGTCGTCTCATTTTCATTTGCCTCAACCGGGGATTCCGGATCTGCTCCCTTCCCCTCGGTGGTCGTTTCCTCATCTGTCTTAGCCGCCTCAGAAGACTCCTCTGAGACAGCAGATGATGCAGTATCCTCAGTCGTTTCACTGACGGTTGCAATTTCCGCGGATGTTGATTTTGTCGACTCCGTATTATCCTGACCACATGCGATCAGACCGGCTCCAATGGATATTGCAACGATTGCCGAAAAACATTTGTGTTTATAATCTTTCATAATTTCTTCTGTCCTTTTTTATTTATTTCAGTTCTTTCTTTTTCTTTGTAAAATATCTGTAATGCTTCTTTGCGCCGTACTTGAATTTCCATCCGGCTTTATGGGTTCTCTCAAAATTCGGATCAAAGACATATTTATTCTTGCCCATTTTGATGGTGACCCATGCATGTGATCCAAACTTGGATGGCTTTCCGTTTTTCAGTGCCTGTGGCACCAGACCCCTTACAAAAGTGGCATCATATCCCAGCACCTGAGCCATCAGGGTAAAAGTAGCCGCCTGCACATTACAATCTCCCTTTGATCTGACAAAGCCATAATCCCCGTAATATTGTAATGCCTTCGAATCCTTTTTTATGTTTTTTGAAAGATTGGTATATTTTATTTTTGATGACCATTTAAATGCTTTTTTGAGGCATTTTGAAACTTCCTTCTCATTTTTGGGATTTTTAGGAACTGCACCAAGCTTTACAAGTCTCTCTGCCGCATAAGCTTGGGAGTTTTGCCACTTAACCGCATTGCCGTCCGCATCAATATGATAATATTCCTTCTTTCCATTTACGGTTATTTTAACAACACATTGATCCGTGACCAGTTTCCCTTCCTTGTCATAATAATGAAGCTTACCGTTTTCCTCACAAAGTCCCGGTTCAGCCGCACGTGCCACGGAAGCCGGAAGCATCAGTAAGGCCAGTGTTGCCACTACCGCAATCAGTCTGATCCTATTTAAATTCGTTTTCGCCTTCATTTTTCATTCCTCCGATATGCTTAGTTTAAATCGATCGGGCCTGCCCCGTCCATGTGATAAACTCCCGTATTCTTATTCTTTGTCACGGAGATCACTATATTTTGATAGATATAATTATAACCCTTATATCTTTTCAGGGTTGAATTGGTAATGTAAGTGCCCTGCTTAATATCAAAAGGATTGCATGAACTGACCGTCTTGATCTTCTTCGGCTTTCCGAATGTTTTTTTGAGATTCTTAGGCATATTGACCGATTTTTTCCCGGTTTTGACAGCCTTCTGATATACCTTAGACTTCTTCTTATCATAGACTCCGGTCTTCTTGTTGAAATATACCAGTTTCTTATCCGTAGACCAAAGTCCCTTTACACAATGTCCGTTCTCATCAAAACCGTATTGGGTGCCGTTTACCGCTTTGATCTTGACCTTCGTCGTTCTCATGCCGGAAATGCTGCCCGCCTTGTAAGCCTTACCATTCTTTCCAAAATAGTACTTGAAATTTCCCTTCTTTTCCTTTACCGTCTTCCATGTATTTAAGACCGCTTTTCCGCTTTCGATATAATACACTTCAAATGTATCTTCATCTTTTATTTTTTTGAGACCTGTATACGTATCCTGAAAAACTCCGTTCACAAAATAAAGATACTCTGCCTCTACCTTCACGACTCCGTCTGCTTTTACCAGTTTATCATTCTCCTTCACATAATAAACCGAATGTGTCTCATCCCAGCCTTCGTTCACCTCTGCCGCCTGTACACAGTCTACAGCGTTATGTGAAAGCACCACCAGAAAAAGCATCATAAAAAATGCGGATAAAATTCTAAACTTCTGCTTCATGATCAACCCTCCTTCAGTCTGCATATCATGTTCCAAATAGCTTCCGCCGAATTAAAATTATCCGGAATGATCTCAGCCGGAGTGATACGAATTCCATAATTCGCTCTAAGTTCGCTTACAATGGAAAGCACATCAAAGGATGACAGAATCTTATCATCCATAAGCGCCGTCTCGTTTTCAAAATCTACATCCGGACTAATATCCTCCAAAATCTCCATTAATTCTTCCATATCTCTCTTCTCCTTTTCTGGTTTATATTCTTATTTTGATGCAAGGGAATCTTTTAACGCCTTGCGATCAAGCTTTCCGTTCTTGGTTACCGGCAGTGTCTCCATCTGTCTGAACACATTGGGAATCATGAAGTCCTGAAGATATTTACGGGCTTCCAGAACGATTTCCTTCTTGCTGATATCCCCCTGATAGAAACATACGATCTTATTTTTATTTTCATCAAAAACGCAGCAGCTGTTCTTTATGGCTTCAATCTTAAACAGAGCCGCTTCAATCTCGCCAAGTTCGATCCGGTGTCCCATGTGCTTTATCTGAAAATCCTTCCTGGAAGTAAAACACATCTGTCCATCCTCATCATAATAAGCCAGATCACCTGTGCGGTAAATGGTCTCCATCCAATCATCATTTAACGGATTTTGAACAAATGCCTTGGCGGTCTGCGCCGGATTATGATAATATCCCAATGCCAGTGCGGTTCCACTGACGCATATCTCTCCTTCTTTCCCCGGCTCTTTCACCTCATGGTTCTCCTCGTCCAGAAGAAATACCTTTTCATTCGGAAACGATTTCCCGATCGGTATCTTCTCACCGATATCAAACTCCCGATCGATCTCATAGTAAGTGCAGTTACAGGTGATCTCCGTAGGTCCGTAAAGATTCACAAATCTGGCATCCGGATAGTAGGATCTCCAGTAATTCAGGTGTCTGATCGGCATGGACTCACCCGAAAACATAATGCGTTTTATCGCCGACGGCTTTTTATAGGAAAGACCATTCAGAATGGATACAATCCCCAGAGCCGATACAGCCCACGTCAGATTCGTCACTTTGCGATCGTCCAGAAAATCCAGAAGTTTGATCGGGATCGAGAAATACTCCTTCGGAATCAACTGCACCGTTGCGCCAACCGCCAGTCCTCCATAGATATCCTTTACCGACACATCAAAATCAAACGGAGCCTGGTTTCCTATCACATCCTGATCTGTAATATCAAAGATGCCTGTAAATTCATCAATAAAGTCGATCACAGAGCGATGGCTCACGACAACCCCTTTCGGAATGCCGGTAGATCCGGAAGTAAACAACACATATAACGGATCCACGTCTAAATGTTCCTTTTCAATCTGATGAAGCACTTCCGTATCCTGATCCTGATGCCCCATCTCTTCCGCGATCAGCACCTTGCCGGAAAAATCAAGCTCTGACACATGATCCGAATATTCCTTCGATGCGATAAGCAATTCCGGCCTGAGTGTTTCCAATATCTGATTGAGACGTGCAGGCGGCTGTGAAGGATCTAAGATGATATAGAATCCTCCCGCACATACAATACCCATCATGATCTGAACCGTGAAAACACTTTTTTTCATCATGACCGGCACCGGTTTCTTTTGACAATCATATCCTGCAAGTTCCGAGCCGATCCGCTTCGCCGAATCCAGCAATTCTGCATAGGTGACAGAGGTCTCTTCGTCCGCAAATGCTGTCTTTTCCGGTTTTTGCTCTGCCTGCCTTTTCAGATAATCCATTACATTTTTCATAAAATCCTCCTTGTCCCCCACTTTTCAGAACACGGATCACGGAAGTTTTTGGAGCACATCCGCAAGCACCCCGGAAAAGTCCCTTGCTGCATCCCCGTTCATGTGTCCGTCAAGATCTGTATAGCATTCAATCTCATGTTCTGTCATATCATAATACTCATTATAATTAAAGTTGATATATGGCACCTGTGTATCCTTAAAGAAATCACTGTAGTAATTGTTTAAGGCTTCATTGCCTTCCCCGCTTTCCTCTAATGTCTGATCGGGAAGGGGCGTGGTGATCGCCACGAAATCAATATCATTTTCTTTGCAGAGACGGATAATATCGCTGAGATCCTGCATGTTTTTTTCTACAATATCTTCCGGGAACCACTCTTCCACCTCATCATCTTCAAAACTCGAAGGATCTACCGGATACCTCTCGATAAATCCACTGGCATAGTATTTCTGCTTTTCTGTGGCAAATCCCTCTTCAGAATAATCTTTTGCGATCTTTTTCGCAAGGGTTTCCTGTGCATGGGAAAGTTCATAAGAGATGTCATACTCATACCACGGGAAAAGCAAAGTACGGAAATCACATTTCAACAGGGTAGCTCTGAAATAGTCAAACTTTGTAACGGATATAGGAAATTCGTGATAGAAAAGGAGATAATTGTTCCCCACTTCCTTTTCACGCACAAAGTATCCGGGCGAAACCTCATAGACAACCCTTTTTGGCGCATGACCTGTTTCAATCATAAGCTCCAACATATAAAGGATATCCACCGGATATTCTCCACCGACGCAAAGATTATGTCCGGTTCGCCCATCCACCTCTTCCATCGTCTCGGGATCGATATTCATCTTTCCATGTGAAGTTCCTACAAAAACATCATCATAGGTAGTGGTGGAAATCGCATGTATGTCACTTCGCATGAAGGTACATGGATAAAGTACAAAATCCGCAGCCATCAGAATCAAAAAACATACAACCACAATTCCCATTGCCAGTAATATTTTCTTAAAATTGTGCATAGATAAATCCTTTCAAGACCGCTGTAGAGCCAAAAGTTCCGATCAGCAATAATAATATCATGTACGTCGCCACCGTAAGCGGCACCGGTAGAGCGGTGATCTTTTGATACAGATCCGTCCCTCGTTCTTTCAGGATACCCACCGCCACCATCACGATACATCCAACTGTAATAATCAAAAGCGCCGTCGGAACAAAAGCCGTTCCGCCTCTGCCCGCAGCAATATCAAAAAGCTGGGAACAATCAAAATGCGAAAATGCCTGTTTTACCAGATAATTTCCCTCCGCAACCGTATCCGACCGATCATAGAACCATCTGAGATTCACAATGATATAGGTTCGCACAATCTGAAAGATATGAAACCATGTTTCTTTTCCGGTAATATGGAGCGTCTTCCTTAAACTCCGGTAGCGATTTCCCATCAATTCGCTAAACGCTATGATTCCACCATTTACCAAACCGTAAACAACATATTTCCAACTTGCTCCATGCCAGATTCCCACCAGAAAGAATACAATAAAATCAGCCAGAGCAATCGGTACGACACGTCCCGTCTTCTTTCCAAAAACCTTTCTTGACCATCCGGAAAAACGTGTCATCCATCCGGACAGCGTAATCGGATAAAATACGTAGTTCATCATCCACTCGCCCAAAGTGATATGCCAGCGTTTCCAGAAATCCGCCATGGATGTCGCAAGATATGGCTGCCGGAAATTCTCATCCATCCGGATTCCGAAAAGGTTTCCGATTCCGATCACCACGTCAATGCCACCCGAAAAATCTGCATATAGCTGTATCCCATAGAATATCAGTCCAAACAATACAATACCGTTATACCGGTCCGGATCCCCCCATATAGCATCCACGAAGACTCCTGCCCAGTCGGCGATGATCATTTTCTTGGCATATCCCCAGATAATGCGCATCAGCCCCCTGCAGATTGCCTCTGATGAAAATTTGTGAGGTGTGATCAGTTGCGGTGCAAGGCGATTGTAATTGCCGATCGGCCCTTGCACAAGCTGTGGAAAGAATGAGATAAAAAGGGCAAACCGGAAAAAATTCTTTTCCGCTTCCGCCTTCTTCCAATACACATCCAGAAGATATCCAACAGACTGAAATGTATAAAACGAGATTCCCAAAGGAAAAAGAACTGTCATGCCGGGAATCTTCGTATCAAATACCGTATTCAGCAAATCCGTGAAAAACCCGAGGTATTTAACAATCCCAAGCATTAAGAAACTCGCAACAATCCCTATCGTAATCACGCGTTTCTGCGTCTTCAAGGACGCATTTTTCTTTTGCAGATGATCGATCGCAAGTCCAAATAAATAGACCACTATGGTTGAATATAAAATAAAAAAAAGATAGCGCACCCCTCCGGCCAGATAATATACATAACTGAAGGCCAGCAGAACTACCCATCTTATCTTCATAGGTGCCAGGTAGTAACAGCACACCGCTGCCACAACAAATAAAATGAAAGCATTTGAAATCAGTGACATTATGCCTATCCCCACAAAAAATATTCTCACTTAACCGATGCTTCATGCTCAAAATGAACCATCTTAAGTTATGTTTTACACGCATTTTTTCTTATCGGAAAATGTCGAAAAATGCGTTTTACACGATTAAATTTTAGCACAAATATACATACAAGTCAAACTGCAATTAGGGGGCAAATGTCGTTACAATTCAGAGGTTGTTACTGTTCAGACGCAATGTCATTAAGTTAAGCCGGACGTTGCGGGACATGATATATGTTTTCCATTTCGGGCACACTTGCGCTTCGTTGCAAACGTAGCGGTGCTAAATTCGCCGTCTTGAGACGGCTCATTAAGAACCGACGTTTGCAAATAGCCCTACATGGTTAAACATATATCATGTCCCGCAACTGTGTATTGGCATTCTTTAACTTAATGACATTGATTCAGAACTCCATTCACAAAAAACCAAATGCTTCGCAACATTCGTTTTTGCTCACGTGGTTACTCATATTTTCTATATTACCCCAAGCTGTGATTTTTCTCAACTGTTTCTTTTTAAAAGCCGAGATATTCCAAAAAAGCCGTGCATCCCTTCACCACATCCCGGTAGGTCTCACCAAAATCTCCGGAATACCACGGATCCCGAATCCCCTCTTTGCTGCCCGCATATTCCAACAGCAAATGAATCTTTCCACCCCGATGACCGGTGATCCGCTCTATATTACGGATATTCATGGTGTCCATGCCGATCAGATAATCATAATCGTCATAATCTTCTTTTTTCAGTTGAACCGCCCGTTTCCCGTCACAGGAAATACCGTGT
>CAJOMI010000057.1 GCA_905235545.1 uncultured Lachnospiraceae bacterium
GGGCGTCCGCTATGTGGTCACGCAGGAGAATAAAATCCCCTATGGTTATCACACAATATATAAAAAGGATGATACGATCCTTGCGGAAAATGAAAATGTGCTGCCGATGGCATACCTTTCAATGAATACGATGGAAAGGGAAAGTTTTGATAAAGAGACATTTCCCGATACGTTAAAAACACTTATGGAATATACGATCGTGGAGGATGTGCCGTCGAAAAATACCGAAAATGAGGGCAAGGTGACAGAGGAGCTGCCGGCGGATGAAATGGAGGATCGGGATAGTTCCGAAAAAGAGAGCACGGTCTCGAAAACGGCAGGAGAGCAGGATGAACGTATGAAGGATCGTTCTGAGAAGAATCTTTCGGCAGCATCTGGCGACGGATATGATTGGAAGATAACGGATTCCGGTCAGATCTTGCTTAAATTGAAGGAAAAGCCGGATACGATCACCTTTGAAGAGACAGAGGACGGCGTGATGATCAATGCCGAAGAAGAGTGTGCGTGCAGTTATTACCTGGAGGGAGATCTCTCCGGTAAGATCGGAGTAATGTGCTTTGATGTGGAGAGTCGGAACGGGGATCGCGTGACGATTACGGTCAACGAGAGCCGCAACAGACTGTCGGCAAAGAATGCAACGTATCCAAACGAAAATGAACGATTTACATATTTCCTTGACGAAACTATGGAAAATGTTATAAATATAAATTATAGTAAAGGTAAGTATGTGATCAGAAATCTTACATTTGATGTCTTACCTGCGCCGGACAGAGAACGTGCAGGGATTACAGAGGTGAATTACAGACAGACAGAGGGAAAGGAAATCCTGCATTGTGAAGCGGTATCGGATGAAGATTGCTGTTTTGTCACATCCATTCCGTATCAGAATGGAATGCGGATTACGGTAGACGGAAAGACGGTCGGGACGAAGATCGTCAATACTGCATTTGTGGGAACATGGATCGAAAAAGGTACGCATGACGTGAGCATTTATTTTGACCCGCCGGGCAAACGGGCGGGAATGCTATTGTCCGTCATCGCATTTCTTGTGATATTGCTCAGTGATATAGGGACGATCAGGAAAGGAAAAAGAGTATGAGAGATGGATTTATCAAAGTAGCGGCTGCTTCTCCGAAACTGAAGGTGGCAGATTGCGAGTATAACGGCGAACAGATATTGGAGAGTATTCTCGAAGCGGAGAAAAACGGAGTCAGACTTCTGGTTTTCCCGGAGCTCAGCATATCCGGTTATACCTGCGGAGACCTGTTTTTACAGGAAACCCTTTTACAAGGTTGTGAGCACACGTTGGAGGAGTTACTCCAAAAGACGGCGGATCTGGATATTCTCTATGTGGTGGGAATGCCGTTTGCCGAGGGAAATAAATTATATAATGTGGCGGTCTTCTGTAAAAATGGCAGGATTCTTGCCGTTGTTCCAAAGACGAACATTCCGGGTTATCAGGAATTTTATGAGACGAGACACTTTGCTGCCGGAAAGAAAGAGGCGGTAAGCGTCATCCTTGCAGGGCAGGAGGTGTATTTCGGAACCGATATTCTTCTGACCTGTTCCGACATGCCGGAGTTTGTGATCGCAGCGGAGATCTGTGAGGATCTCTGGGTGCCGGATTCACCGTCTGTCCGTCACGCACTTGCAGGCGCGACCGTAATCTGCAATCTGTCTGCCAGTGACGAGATTGCCACCAAGCCGGTCTATCGGAAGAATCTGGTGTCAATGCAATCCGCCAAACTGGTTGCCGGTTATATCTATGCCGATGCGGGCAATGATGAGTCCACGCAGGATCTGGTTTACAGCGGACACGACATGATAGCGGAGAATGGAACGATATTATCGGAATCTTCTCTGTACGCCCATGAACTGACGATTTCGGAAATCGATGTGAAGCGTCTGGCATCGGAGCGGAGAAAGACTACGACATACCGGAATGAGAGGGAAGGTTATCAGATCGTTCCTTTTTCCATGAATACGGAACTGACCGAACTGACCAGAACTTTTCCGCGCACACCGTTTGTGCCTTCCGATGAACAGAAAAAGAAACAGCGCTGTGAAGAGATCCTCACCCTGCAGGCGATGGGACTTCGCAAGCGATTGGCACATACCGGGTGCAGGACGGCGGTGATCGGACTGTCCGGAGGACTGGATTCGACCCTTGCACTCTTAGTTACCGTAAAAGCCTATGATATATTGAATAAAGACCGCAGTGATATTCTTGCCGTCACAATGCCCGGCTTTGGTACGACAGACCGTACCTATCAGAACGCATTGGATCTTGCGGCATCCCTTGGAGTGACGTTAAAGGAGATCTCCATTGTGGATTCGGTGAGACAACATTTCAAAGACATCGGACAGGACGAGACGGTTCATGACATCACCTATGAAAACGGTCAGGCGAGAGAGCGGACAAAGATTCTGATGGATCTTGCGAACCAGAAAAACGGAATGGTGATCGGAACCGGAGATTTGTCGGAGATGGCACTCGGCTGGGCGACCTACAACGGTGATCACATGTCGATGTATGCGGTCAACGTGTCCATACCAAAGACATTGGTGCGCTATCTGGTCGACTACTATGCGGGTGAGACGGATCCAAAGACAGAGGCGGTACTCAAAGACATCCTGAACACTCCGGTCAGCCCGGAGCTGCTTCCGCCTGAGAACGGGGAAATCGCTCAAAAGACAGAGGATATTGTGGGACCGTATGAATTACATGATTTCTTCCTGTACTATATGCTGCGTTTCGGATATGCGCCTTCCAAGATTTATCGTATCGCAAAGATTGCCTTTGCGGGAGAATACGAGGAAGCGGTTATCTTAAAATGGATGAAGACATTTTACCGGCGTTTCTTCTCCCAGCAATTCAAGCGATCCTGTGTTCCGGACGGTCCGAAGGTCGGAACCGTAGCCCTTTCGCCAAGGGGAGATCTGCGTATGCCGAGTGATGCAAGTGTTTCCCTGTGGCTGAATGAAATTGAAAATCCGGAAGCCTGAATAGCAGTTTATTAAATTTTTGTGAATAATTTGCAATTTATATTTTCCGGGGCAGATTTATGGTATACTAGGGGTTGAAAATCAGAAAAGGAAATGTCGCCTGATGCGACAGGAGGATAGAGCGTTGAGAGATTCAGACATCTCAAATGACCAGTCAAAGATTGCATTTGCCGGTATTCGCAAGAAACGATGGAAGCAGGACATCGGAGAAACGGCTGAAGAGAGCGCTGAGACAAAAGAGTCATTCGATATCAAGGACTTTACCGATGAGGAAGTCAAACCGAAAAAGAAAAGAAAAAAAGAAGAAAAAGACCGGATTCCGATAGATGAGAATGGACGTAAAGTGGTCATCGATGTCAAAAATCTGTATAAGATATACAAAGTCGGGTCCACGAAAGTCAGAGCTTTGAATGGTGTGGATTTCAAAGTGTATGAGGGAGAATTTTGTGCGATTGTCGGCACTTCCGGTTCCGGTAAATCCACATTGCTCAATATGCTGGCCGGCTTGGAAAAACCGACCAAGGGAGAGATCACCATTATCGGGCAACATATTGAGAAGATGAACGAGAATAAGCTGGTACGATTCCGGCAGAAGAATGTTGGCTTTATTTTTCAATCATTCAACCTGATCGGTACGATGAATGCGATTGAGAACGTAGCGTTGCCATTGTGTTTCCGGGGTGTTCCCAAGGATGTAAGACTGAAACGTGCAAAAAAAATGCTCAAACTGGTCGGACTTTCAAAACACGCACTACATAAACCGAATCAGATGTCCGGCGGTCAGCAGCAACGTGTCGGTATGGCGAGGGCGTTGGTGGTGAATCCAAAGATTATGTTTGCGGATGAGCCGACGGGTAACCTGGATTCGAGAACATCCAAAGAGATGATGGATTTGATGCGAAAGGTTGTAAATGAACAGAAGAAGACATTGATCATGGTTACTCATGACAACAGCCTTGCTGCAGTTGCGGATAAGGTGATTCGCATTGTGGATGGAAAGATAGTAGATATTGAAGATAAAAGCAGCAAAAAAGTGGAGGATAATGAATTATGAAGAAACATATCAATAAGAAGCTTGTAAAAAGGATATCGGCATTTTTATGTATGGCGCTTCTGTTGGTCGGTTCCAATGGGGTTGGCACGGTTGTATACGCAAGTGAACAGGGGAGTTCATCCGATGAATCAGCGGACAATCAGACCACAAATGCGGACGAGAATGGTAATCTCGGAAAGAATCAGGACATCGGATTCGATGTGGCAAAATCGATTTCCGGACAGCCCGGGAAAAAGACAAAGATTTCGTTCACGCTAAAATCCGGTGACAAGGCCAATATTAAGATAAAAGATGTGTATCCTATTATTGATTCCTCTTTCCCGTTTGAAACAAGTGGAGATGCATACAAAGTGGTGAAGGCCGGAAACGATGCAGAAAAGCAGGCCAAGCTGGCTGCCAAATACACATTAACTGCTCGTGGAGACCTTCCGGATGGCTACCAGAGCATTCAATTTATGGTAGAATATACGAAGACGGATGCAGAAGGAGTGGCAGCAGATTATTATGTGATAAAGACGATCAATATCAGTTTTGCGGATAAATCATCAAAGAACACATCCGATAATTTTGGCAAAGATGACGACGATTATGATTACACGTCGTACCCATCCGATGACCGTAGTTCTTCCGGACTGGATGATGGGGACAAAGAAGTAACCGCCCCGAAATTGCTTCTTACCGGATTCGAGACGGAACCCAAAAAGATTATGGCCGGAGATACTTTTACACTGACAATTCATGTGCAGAACACATCGAAGTCAACACCGGTCTGCAATGGTAAATTTTTGATTGGTAATGAGGCGGGTACATTTTTACCGACATCCGGTTCCAGTGCGGTATATGTAGAGAAAATCGGTGCTGGGGAAACGGGTGATCTGAAGATTGAGATGAAAACGGCTGCCGATTTGCCACAAAAGACTTATATATTGGTGGTAAAAGGTGATTTTGATGATGGAAAGGGCAATACATTTACATCCAGTGATAATTTGTCGGTACCGGTATATCAGGAAGTAAAGCTGGGTGTATCGGATATCTCCATGAATCCGTCAGCAATTGGAATTGGAGATATGGGAAGTCTGATGTTTACTCTGAACAATCAGGGAAGTGCTGGTGTCTATAATGTCAGTGTAGCTGTTGATGATGAGGCAGTCACGGCGGAGGACAGTTATGTCGGCAACATCGCAGGTTCCTCTTCTTCCTATGTTACGATGAACGTAAAGGGGGAAAAGGACAATTCGGATGTCGGTACGATCAAGATTGTAATCAATTATGAAGATTCGGAGGGAAATGCCGGTAAATTAGAACAGAATATTACTTGTAACGTAGGCGAAGGAATTGAATCCGAGGATGTTTTTGGCTTGGAAGATGGCGAAGCTGACTTCGATGAATATGGTGAAGACACTGAGGAAGGAATACCATGGTGGGTATATGTAATCATTGGTGTTGTGGCAGTTGCATTGATTGTTCTGATTGTCGTTCTTGTGATCAGAAATAAGAAGAAACGTGCAGCACTGTTAGAAGACGATGATGATATCGATGGAGAGGATGAAATAGAGAATGAAGATTTCTGATATTCTTGGGATGAGTCTTTCCAATCTATGGCGCAGGAAAATGCGAACCGTTCTTACTGTTTTGGGTGTGGTGATCGGTACTGCGTCGATTGTGGTTATGTTATCGCTTGGTATTGGTCTTAGGGACTCCATGATGGAACAGGCGAGTATGGCCGGTGGATTAACCCAGATATTTGTAGACTCCGATTCTGATTACGGTTCTTCCGATGAAAAACTTTTGGGCGATGATACCATTGAGAAATTTAAAGATCTGGAGCATGTGGAGAGCGTAGAACCGCAGTTGTTCTATTATATGCCGGTTCAGGCAGGTAAATATGAAGGCTATCTTGAAGTCACAGGTGTCAGCAAACGCTATCTGAAAGACATTAAGTTGGGAACCGGAACATTGCCCGAAGCAAGTCAAAGTACATTGGAACTGGTAGTCGGGAATCATGTATCGGAAGAATTTTATGACACCCAATCAGGAGATTATATGGAAGATACGACGGACATCGATTTGATGACGTTACCATTGGTTGGCGGGATTGAAATTGAAAATCCGACTCCGGAAGATAATCAACAATCTGATTTAAATCCCACGGACTCTGACTACCACGATAGTGCATTTGATGATGAGAGTAAAGAATTCGATGATGGCGAGGATGATTTCTGGGACTTTAGCAATGAACAAAATGAAAGCGAAAGTACGGATGATCTGGGTTTAGATGCGTTTAATGAAGATTTTTCCTATTCATATTTTACGTCTGATATGAAACGGGTACAATTGAAAGTAACCGGTGTTACGGAGGGAGATGAGAATACTTATACGGAGTTTTCCTATTCCGGTTTTACAGATATTGAGTATTTGAAGGATTTTTTTAAGAAAAACTATCCGGCAAATGCTTTGATTCCGGGACAGCCAACAGACCGTAGTGGGAAACCATATCGGGATATCAAGTATTCACAGTTGATAGTCGATGTGGATGAATCGGATAATGTAGAGGAGGTTCTGCAGACCATACAGGAGATGGGGTATCGCGCAGAGGCAAACAAGGAATGGCTGGAAGAGATTGAAAAAGAAACATTAATCATCGAAGCGGTACTTGGCGGAATCGGAGCGGTTGCCATGCTGGTCGCTGCAATAAGTATCGCAAATACCATGACAATGTCAACATACGAGCGGACAAAAGAGATTGGTGTGATGAAGGTGCTTGGTTGCACGCTTGGCAATATTCGTTCGATGTTCCTTGCGGAAGCTGCATTTATCGGAATGCTGGGCGGTGTCATAGGAATCGGGCTGAGTTTTGGTTTGTCGGTTTTGGCAAATCAAGTGATTGCCCCGACAATCATTGGGGAGTATGCGGACCTTGGCCTTGGCGCACATATTTCAGTGATTCCGTTTTGGCTTGTGATGGCTGCGATTCTGTTCTCGACATTGGTGGGCATGATTGCCGGATTCTTCCCGGCTCAGAGAGCGACCAAACTTTCTCCGTTAGCAGCAATTCGCAATGAATAACAGAACGGACATTTAGATGGTTCGCAATTTCTTTTAGCATAGTGAAAAAATGGAGGAGAATGAGATGGCAAGATTACTGTATCAGGGACATGGAAGTTTACGTGTTGTTACCGATGAGGGAGTTGTGATCTATATTGATCCTTATGCAGGGGAGGGGTACGATGTTCCGGCGGATTTGATCCTGGTGACACATCAGCATTTTGATCACAATAAGATTGATAAGCCGGTACAGGCCGCTGATTGTGTTGTGTATCAGAACATGGAAGCACATCATGACGGCATCTATGAAAAAGTAGTCTTAAACGGAGTGGAAGTAGAGGCGACAGAGGCCTATAATAAGAACCATAAGAAGGATGAGTGTGTCGGTTATCTGGTAACCGTGGATGGGAAATTGCTTTATTTTGCAGGAGACACATCCCAAACGGAGCAGATGAAGACGCTTGCGGCAAGACACATTGACTATGCCTTTCTGCCGACGGATGGGATCTACAATATGGGTATCAAAGATGCGATTGAATGTGCCGAACTGATTCAGGCAAAGCACACGATTCCGATTCATATGGCGCTGGGCAAATTGTTTAGTGCCAGGAAAGCAAAGAAGTTTGATGCACCGGGCAGTATGATTCTGGAACCTGGCACGGAGATTGAACTGTAAATAGTAAGAAGAAGTTAATTGCTTAGAGGTACCGCTCGGGCGCATTCATGATGTTTGCGTGCCATGGGTGCGCTCTGACGGGGGAAAGTCCGTTACATACATTCGGATGGAAATAATTGTATAAACGCTCCCAAATGGCTGAATGACTGGATTTCAACGACAAGCAAAACGGATGGCAATCTTTACCGGTATAAATCACCCGTAATCTGTGGTAAGGTGAGTTTGTAACAAAAAAGAAACAGGATTGTTACAAAAAAATCAGACAGGAGGTCATAGATTATGAAGAAGCGTAGTGTATTGGTGATGGCACTGGTATTAGGACTTGCCGGCAGCACATCTATTCAGGCACAGGCGGCGGGTACATGCAATCTGAATGACATTCTGCAGTCAAAGAATTGTGGGATATATAATGGGCAGGTTGCAAATCTACAAGGGCTGAACGGTTTGACCGGAGATTTGTGCAATCAACTGCTAAACGGCAACAATGGTGTTACGGTTACCGTTCCCGGCTGCAATAAC
>CAJOMI010000058.1 GCA_905235545.1 uncultured Lachnospiraceae bacterium
CTCTCTGAATACATCGGATATTCTACTATTCCTTATCACAGTATTTCTCAAGATAGGTTAAGGGTAACATAATCGGACCGGTGTGTCAATAATAAAATTCCTGAGTTTTCGCAAATTTTCTCATAATCGCAACTTCAGTCCTGTTGAAGTTTCACCATTTTTTATCTCCGCATCATCACTCCGATCTTCTTTATTCGCAGAATCATAATTTGCTGTCGGCGCATGCTGTCTGCGCCACTCGTCTCTTTCTTCCTTTGCATCCCAGGTAGGCGTCTGGTGATAACCCCATGGATCTGCTTTGGCATCAGCAGTAGATGTCGTATCATAGCTTTCGTTTCCATGTCTGGCATAAGACGGCGGAACATTGGACGATTCTTTTTTTCTGGCAGAAACAAAAAGATATATCATAAGCGCAGTCATTAAAATCGCCAATCCGTCTATTATCAATGTGAATACCAGCATAAATCCACTCTTTGCTTTACACCAGACAGTATTAGGTTTTTCCGGAAGATAATATCCCTCAACCACCTGTCCCAATTCACCGTTAAACTGATTAAGGATCAACTCTGCCGTAACCTTTTCCCCTTTGTCATTTGTATAAAAACATTCATAATCATATCCGGATCTTATTCTGGGAGTAATCTGACTTATTTCAGCATTCACCTTAATCCCGTTTTTCAGATAATTATTTCCTGTCGGATCAAATGTTATTAAATAGGCAAATATCCACATTGCGATCGTAAAAAGTACAAATTTTAATTTATTCATAGACTCTCTCTCCATAATATAGTTTTATAGAAAACGAATTTATTCGTTCCCATCTGCACCGATCGTTCTTTTATATTTCCTTTTCTATTGATTCATGGAAGAACAATCGCTGCAATGCTTTTCCTGTTTCCTCTGAGAACATCGGTATACCGGTTTAACTCAGTTTTTCTTTCTTCTCATATATTATACTGACTTCCGTAAAACTTTTATTTCCACCGCCCTTATATATATTTTCCGACTGATCACCGGGCTCGGTGATCGCACGCCTTTTGAGGACAAGATATCGGATCATAAGAATGAATAAAAACACCAGTCCCCATATACTCAGACTCTGAATGATTGTATTAAACATGATGATCACCTCCCTGATATTGATACTGTGGCAGTTTTCTGGTACACAAAATATTATACCTGCCAATAATATCCATAAATGTATATATACCGCAAAGGGTACTTATGAATATAGTCAGATACATAAGACTGTCCTTCACCGGAATCCAGTACACCGCAAGAGGACCTATAATACCCCAAAGAGCAATCAGATAACCGGCGATTTTTCTCTTTGCCTCCATACGCATTATAAATCTTAATCCAACGATTGAAACTCCAAGTGCGCCTGTGATAAGGCTTAGTCCAAACAATAAGAATATTATATTATATCCTCCGATGACAAAATCAGAAAGAGGCGTCAACCCCATTACGATAGCTCCGATACAACATGTTGAACTCACTAACCATGTCACCTTATTGATAAATCCGTCTGTCTTTTCTCTCCTCAATATAGGGAGCCATTTCTCGTTAAAACCATGCTCTCCCTTTTGAACATAATCTTTGCCAAAATCTCCAAAGCGTTTGCTGCGCTCCCATATCCAGTACATATTAGAAGTATATAGATACATCACCATAACGGCGAGCCATGCCACGATATAACCAAATGCGCGTATACCAAGCTGTGAAAAGGAAGTGTGGTTGGTAGCTGTCAGCAGCAATTTAACAGCGCCAAATACAGGCAGTGACAATATAAAAGATTCGATGATATATTTTGCGGGACTTATTGGCATATCTGCCGCGATCTTTCCGGTAAGTCCGTTAACCGCAATATAGGCGATACGATTTCCCTTTCTGTAGGAAAGCAGCCATACCGGTAACATAACCAGTTGCACATCCACTATCTTTGTTTTAAAATCAAACTTTTCCCAGGGATCGTCACCGACTAAATACCCGTGCATCATAGGATGTTTCTTAAGATTCTCAACTGTGACCTTAGCTATGACATTTTCAATATATTTGTCATAAACTCCGGGATTTACATCGGCAATATCTGCATAGAAACCACTTAAAAATGCCGGTGTAAATTTCTGAAATTTATCCAGATCATAAGGCAGGAGCTGTTCGCCTATATCATCCTCGAATGCAGCAGACGCATCGTGAACAGCACCATAATAATCACAATTGAGATAACCTGACACATTGTATGTATATTTCATCTGACCGCTGAGCTCTTTCTTATATTGTACAGCTTTAAATGAAACGAAATCATCCTGCTTTGTCTTATACACCCAGAAAGGCACATAGATTCCCCTAAAACTCTCTATCGCATGTTCATCTCTCAATTCCTTAGGAATAAATTTTGATTTTTTCATATAGTTTCGAAATATGTCTACACAGCGATTTTTGGTGATTTGAAACGGCACAATATATTTAGGACGAACTACGCTTTCCAGTCTGCTGTTAAGTATAGTTGTCGAACCGCAATAACTGCAAAAACCGGCAGCCTGCGTATCCATACTGTAGATCTTCGCTCCGCATTGGGGACACGAAAACATAGTAACCTCATACTTCTCATTAAATTCCTCATCCAATTCATCCGCGGCACGTTCGTCTGCCATACCCTTTGTGTATTCTAATTTGTACGGATCGATCAGTGTATTGCAATTTGCACATTTCATTTTTTGTGTCTGTATATCGAATTGTAGATTCCCGGCACAATTAGGACAGTCGTACATATAGTATATTCCCTCACCTTTCAAAATATTAAGATTCTCATCTCTGTATTATAAACCAATAATATCATTTTCGCCATATTTAATTGCAAAATACTGTTAAACCAACATCATATAATTAAAAGAAAAATATTAGCCTCCGAAGGGCTCCCAAACAGGTTGCATTTTGCTATGACCTCATGCTATAATGATGGCGAAAGCATACGACATTTCATATATTTTTATGTGTATTAGTGAATCTGAGAAAGTCTGATAATAATCTGAAATTTCAAGTGCTTTTATACCATTTTTTTCAAGAATAAAAGCAGAGGATTTCAGAGCTGAAAGAAGTATTCTTTGGCATAGGATGAATTCCCTGATTGGCTTCGTTCTATTACGCATCAGCTGATATTGGAGGATGCGAAGAAAGTGAACGAGTTACAGGATGATGTTTTCACACTGAAGAATCAACTTGGAAGGAGGAAAAGAGATGGCAGAGAGAATCAGACAATATTTGGCTTATGTGGATCAACTCTTAGAATCAGAGGATGACGGAATGGATTGGGAGAAGGAGATGCAAAAACATTTAGTGCAGATTGCATTTTTTGCACATGAACGGTTTATACATTTGATCGTCACGGTATTATTTGCACTGTTGGCTTTTTTGGTCTTTCTGTATACACTGAATAATTTTTCTGTATCCATGCTGTTGCTGATCGCTGCGTTGATGATTCTGCTGATCCCTTATATCAAGCATTATTACTTGTTGGAGAACAGCGTACAGCGCATGTATGAACAGTATGATCAGATGCAGCAAAAGGTTGGAACCGGATTTGTATGTAAGAGAAAATAACGGTTCTATTACCAATTTAATGTCATTTACTTGAGCCCGAAGGGCAAAAATATGTTTTAAAGGAGAGGCAAATGAGAGCGAGCAAGTGTAGTATATTGCATACTGTTATTTTTATGTTTTTGTTAATAGAAGGAATCTTTGTTCCTTCTATTACTTTGCATGCGGCAGGATCGGGCAACGGCGTAACAAAAAATATTACAAAGAAAAATGACCGGTTTACCGTATCCGCATCCTACGGGATTGACGGATATGTGGCTTACGACTATCCGACACAGATCAAGGTTACTGTGGAGAGCAAAGAGAATTTTACGGGAAGTGTGAGAGTGATTCCCGCCAGTGAATACGGCGTTAAAAAGGCAGCGTATGGACAGGACATCTCTTTGTCGGCAAATGAAGCCAAGACTTTTTCCATGATTCCTACGGAATTGAGTAACAACGGTCTGGTAATAGTTCAGATTGTCAATGATAAAGGAAAGATTATATATGAAGAGCAGGATACAGTGTCGATCAGCGGATACGGAGACGATCTTTTGATCGGAATTTTAAGTGATGATTACAGTGCACTCAATTATTTTGACGGAATCGATCTAATTAGCACGGTAAACGGAGAGGAAACCGCCAATATATTGCAGTTGGATGCCGAAGATTTGGAAGGGGGAAAGGGAAACATATCCATTCTCAGTTATATTATCATTGATAATTATGATACGGCAAATCTTTCGGAAGAAGAGTACAGTGTATTGAAAGAATGGGTGGAGGCAGGAGGTATTCTGGTTCTTTCTCTGGGATCCAATTATCAGAATGTACTCCATATTTTTACGGATGACTTCGCAAGCGGAACGCTGGGAAGTATGGATAAGAAAAATGTTGTATGGGGCGGAAGCGGGGATTCTGAAACAGATTCAGTGGCGCTTTCTTCCGTGGATGTTATTTCGTTTGCAATGGAGGATGCGAAAGAAATGACAGAATTTTCATCGGATCAGACTTCATTTCAGAAAATGACCGGTACCGGTTCAGTGATTGTATTGGGATATGATCTTGCAATGGATCCAATCGCGGGTTTTGATGACAGAAAAGAGATTGCAAAGCGTCTGTTGGAAGTGACAAGAACATCCAACAATTCCGCAAGTCGCCCCAGATATGGGCATGATTTTTCCAATCTGGCAGGGCTTTCTGATGATGTGAAAAAACCGAGTGTCCTTCTCTATGGCGCATTGCTGTTGTTTTATGTGATTCTGGTGGGCCCTGTGCTTTATCTTGTTTTGAAAGGAATGAAAAAGAGAGAAAAGATATGGATTGGGATTCCGGTGGTTGCTCTTGCGTTTACAGGTGTGATCTATCTGACCGGATTTATATACAGAATACGGAAACCGCTTGTCAATACCTTTACGGTAATTCAGTTGGATGGGAATGCTATGAAGGAAGATGTCTATACCGGTACGATATGTCCCAAAGCAAGAGACTACAGCCTTCAGATTGAACCGAAATACTCCGGGTTCCGACGTAATACGTCCATTTACAATTTCTTTTCGGATATGGATCAAAACAAAGCAGATTTTGATTATCTGATTCAGAAAAAGAACAATGGAACGGAAATAGTTCTGAAAAATAAACAGGCATTTGATACCAATACATTTATTCTCACTGCACAGTCGGAAAATACGACGGGAGAAATTGAATGCGATCTGCATTATTACACATACGGATTTGAGGGGACGGTGACCAATCAAACCGGTTATAATCTTTCCGGCGTTGTGGTATATTATGATGGACATTATTATGAAATTGATCAATTAAAAAAGGATGAGCAGGCAGTTTTGAAGCAAGAGGATGAAAAAATTGCCATGCAATATGGAATGTTTGGGCAGAGTGATTTGGACTTGTATCCTGATGATGGGGAATACCGTGTATACAGAGTCAATGATGCGATGGCAGATTCCTATGTGGATGTTAATGACAGCCAAAAGGGAGTGGTATGGGGGACAATTGATTCTTATGTTCCGCAAATTACCGGGGATGGTGATAATTGGAAACAGAATGGATTCGGTGTCGTGTATCAGAAGTTCACGGGAAAGTATGAGGACTATGTAGGTGTCTATTGCCCGGATATCCGTCAGACGATCCTGACAAACAGAGGAGATTTTGATCATGATAGTGGAATGTTATATGCAGATATTGTGAACATTACTTGTTCCCTTGAGGAATATCCGGGAATTACCACACTGCAGAATATGAACTATGATCAACAGAAAGGTATAACTTATGCGGATGTATATGCGTATAATGCACAGACAGATTCGTATGAACAGATATTCAAAAACAGTGACACGCTATCCGGAACAGAGTTGAAAAAGTATTTGAATAATAATATATTAATCCTGGAATTCAGATACGTTAATGCTGAAATGAATTCCGTATATATGCCTAAAATTACTGCAAAGGGGGATGAGTAATGTTAGAGATACAGAATTTAACAAAACGATATGGTAAATTTTTAGCATTGAATAATCTGAACCTGCATATTGATAAGGGCGAGATCTATGGTTTTGTGGGACCAAACGGAGCCGGAAAGACAACTACAATGCGGATTATTTGCGGATTGTTAAAACCGACCAGCGGTAATGTGACCGTAGATGGAATCGATGCACTGTCACATCCGGATGATATAAAACGAAAAGTCGGATATGTGCCGGATTTCTTTGGAGTATATGATAATCTGAAAGTGATGGAATATATGGAGTTTTACGGCTCGATGTACGGAATGGAGCGATCTGACATTGATGAAATTTCAGAAGGCTTGTTGGAATTGGTATCTTTGTCGGACAAGAAAGATGAATTTGTCGATACCCTTTCAAGAGGTATGAAGCAGCGGTTATGTGTGGCGAGAGCATTGATTCACAATCCGGATCTGCTGATATTGGATGAACCGAATTCCGGTCTGGATCCGAGAGCTCGTTTTGAGATGAAAGAGATCTTAAAGAATCTGGGGAATATGGGGAAGACCATCCTGATCAGTTCCCATATTCTGCCGGAACTTTCAGAGATGTGTACCAGCATTGGTATCATGGAACGGGGACAGCTTGTGGTCAGCGGAAAAGTGGATGAGATCATGAATCATTCAAAAGGCATACAGCCGATTCATATGCGTGCTATCGCACCGGAATATGAATCGACGGATGCGGGAAAAGAATATATTGCTACCATATTGAAAGAACAACCGGATGTCAGCAAGGTTACCTTTACGGAAGATGAGATCTTAGTTTCTTTTAAGGGAGATGAGATGCAGTCTGCACAGCTTTTAAAACACTTGTTTGAACACAATATTTTAGTCAGCAAGTTCTATCGGGAAAAGGAAGATCTGGAGTCCTTATTCCTGGATATTACAGGAGGAGAACAGGAATGAAAAAGAAATTACGTATGAATCCGATCTTAAAAAAAGAACTGATGGTAGGCTCAAGAAGTATGAAAATGTCGTTTACGATTCTCGGAATCAATCTCTTTTTGATTTTGATGGTGTTGTTTGTAATGATGGTGACAAATTTAAATTTTAGATATTCCGGATATTCTTATTCCAGCCTGACGGCTTTATTTCCGGTATTGGGTGTGACAGAGGGCATCCTGTTAAGCATTGTTGTGCCGATCATTACATCCGGATCTGTTTCAGGAGAAAGAGAGAGACAGACGCTTGATGTGATGTTGACAACTCCTGTGAAACCGTTTTCTATTGCAATCGGAAAGTTGAGTTCAGCTATGGCACTTGTGATGATGTATGTTATTTCGGCTATTCCGATTCTTGCCATTGCATTTGTACTCGGGGGACTGAATTGGAGTGCCCTGTTTGGTTTGATCGCCATGCTGCTTTATATTGGAATCTATGTCGGAAGTGTCGGTGTGTTTTGTTCGAGTGTGGTAAAGAAATCCATTGCAGCGACCATACTTACGATTGCAATCGGACTCGGAATCGTGATCGGCACCACGGTGATTTTTTTCATATGGAGAACTCTGATCGCCTATCGGGCAACGCTGAACAGTGCTTTGAACGATATAGGGAATGCCCCGCTGATCTTTTTGTTTAATCCGTATTCTCCGATGGTTGATTTTATGTTGCGCAGTATGTCAAGTATAAGCATTTATGATCTGGTGGAGGATTCCATTCCGCCCTATACGGAATGGATCTATCGGTTTTGGATGCCGATTTCAATCGTTCTCAATCTGTTGATCGCATTGGGATTTTTGAAGCTGGCAGCCAACAATATCTGTGTGACCAAAAACAGAAAGAAAGCAAAATGAGGGAAACAGGATGAAACAGGGAGATAAAATCGGAATCGTGTGCTGTTCGAATGGGAGACCGAAAACGGAGCAACCCCGGATCGAACAATTGAGAGAAATCTTGTTGCAGATCGGGCTGACACCGGTTCTTGGAAACCATATCTATCAACAAAAAGGTGTGGCAAGCGGAACCGGAAGAGAAAGGGCCGAGGATCTCATGCGTTTTTTCCGGGATGACGGGATCAAAGCGATATTCGATCTTTCGGGAGGCGATCTTGCAAATGAAATACTGCCTTTTCTTGATTATGACGCAATCGCAGGGAGTGATAAACAGTTCTGGGGATACAGCGATCTGACAACGGTGATCAATGCAATCTATGCAAAGACAGGTAAAACTTCCGTGTTGTATCAGATTCGGAATCTG
>CAJOMI010000059.1 GCA_905235545.1 uncultured Lachnospiraceae bacterium
CTGGTCGCCGATCGCAGTTTATGCCTGTACTTGTCTGGATGAGGTAGGTAAGATTCCCTGGGTAATGCTGCACTTTCGAAAATATAAGTGGGTAAGGGACCTGACAAGATAGATCATTGGAGGATTGGCATCCTTACCCCAATAAGCAACTGACCGGTGATCAATATCCAAAATCGACAATTCTCCATCGTCCTCCTTTGTTTCGAACCAGGATCCAGTTCCAGCCGTCATATGTACTGTTTTCATTCCATGCACTTGGCTCATCCACCTCTCCAACATCAAAAGAAGAGAACAATTCGATCACCTCATCTGCCTGATACCGACTTGCATAATCTTCCCGTGACTCCATAGCGACAATATCATCTCCTGCGTAATAAATTTCCTTAAGGGTACACCCATTCCAATCATAGAAGCCTCCTATCACCGTGTCGATTGCCGACCGGATATCCTCCGGAGAATATTTCCCGGATTCCACCTCTTTCACGGTAACATCCTCTACATGACCACAATTTTCATACATACAGGAGAGAATCTCATATTCACTCCCTGCTCCTTTCAATGTAGCTGTACAGGATCCCATTCCTTCATAGTCTGCCAGCGGTTTCAATGTAACCGTATAGAGCTTTTCGCCGTTTTCATCTACTGTTACCGACCCTTCTGTGCATTGATAGGTTATAGCATTCGTATCACCATGCTGAAAATAATATAAATCATATGTGGAAGAATACATCCATGTCAGCCCGATATCTTCCACTCCGATTCCGACTTTTCTGTGCAGAAACTGATCGATGTCACTTCTTTTCAAAACCGTGATATCCGTCATCACTTCCTCGTCACCTGTAAGACGCAGATATTCCTCAGCCACTTCTTCCGAAGAATACTCATAACTGACATCCATTCCCGCTCCGACATAAAATACTTCATCGTAATCAGCGTATCTTGGATCCTGATAGGACGATAAAAAGAAACCATAATTCTCGATATCACTTGCCCATTCACCGATCTGTTTAAGTTCTTCTTCCGTAAGATTTCTGGTTTCCGTCTCTACCGTCCCTGCATTGTTTTTTTCATAGGCGCATCCTGTGATCACCACCATCAAAATGACTGTCAACATCATTGCCAAATGACTCTTCTTCTTTCTATCCATAATGTTTAAAATCCTTTCTTTCATAAACTTTTTACCGGTACTCATGTTCGTCGACAGAACAATCCGATTATTCATGCGCTGTCTTCTCTCAACAATACTGAGCAAACACGCACCATACTCTTTATGTTCTTCTTCACAGATCTGATCTGACACCTCCTCATCACAGGCAAGTTCGCAATCGCGACCGGATGCATAAAATGCCAGCCAGATGACAGGATCAAAAAAATATACCACCAATACAAGATATCGAAGGATCACCCAAATACCATCTCTGTGTTTACCGTTTCCACATTTTTGTACTGTTTCCCGGTCAGATTCTCACTCTCTATCTGATCTCCTTCCATCTGTTTTCCGGCTTCGTCATTTTCTGCAATCTGTTTCCCTGCCTTATCATTTCCCGCCTGTTGCATGACTACCGTAGTGTCCTCATGCTGCCAGGTTCCATCCGGTTCGGTCTGCAACCACTCTTTCCGGTCTGTATCTTCGATTTGAAATGCTTCTAAATCATATTCTTTTTATTTCGTCAATTTCAAATCTGAGGTAAAAATCTGCCGTTGGGATTTATGAAATATTTTCATCTGCGCGGTTGCTTCTTTTCGCCGGACGCTACAAGCTATGGTTCGTTGTTCCCCAGACGGGCATACTCATTTGTGTCTCTATCTACGATTTCTGCGGTACCCTGTCCTGCACACTGTACTTTGCCTTATAACCGCATGCTCATTTGTGTCTCTATCCACGATTT
The DNA here is from genome assembly GCA_905235545.1 of uncultured Lachnospiraceae bacterium. Classification (GTDB taxonomy): domain Bacteria; phylum Bacillota; class Clostridia; order Lachnospirales; family Lachnospiraceae; genus CAG-590. The sequence goes on from CAJOMI010000059.1 coordinate 1,890, forward strand.
CTGCGGTACATCGTGAATCTTGTCCCCCTCCATATAATTGCCTATGAGAAAGGGCGAATTTACATCGTGTTGTTTACTCAGTTTTATTACCTTAGCGTTTTCCGCGTTGGCATAGCAGTATCTGCACAAATGTCTGCAAGTGTTGTAAGCTCCGATATCGCAGGCGAGATAACATGCGCACTCTGCCCTCGCACCCTTCTTCTTCGGTGCAATCAGTCTTTTTCCAATGGCTTCTTCATAGGTCTTTATTGTCATACAGCCGCTGCAATCTGCACCATACGCGGCAAGTTCCGTACCTTCTGCACAGGGTTTTACCGTCATGCCATGAGATGCTGCAATTTCAATAAAGCTTCCCCCCAACCGGATACGCTGTTGTTTTGTTACCTCCTTTGCCTCCGGAAAATTCCGTTTCACCTTCGGATACAGATCAATAAAACTGATCACAACCGTTTTCGTGTAACCGTCCAATGCCGAAGCGATCTGTTCAAAGGCATGCAGATGATATTCCTCCGTATATCTGTCACTGATAAAGATCGGATCATATCTCCATCCGATCGACGGAACCCCTACCAGACCGGACAGTTTCTGAAAATCACTTAACAGCTTATGCTTGTCGGGAACATTCGGTTCTATGTCTTTTCCGTAAGGCGTTATCGTAACAAACCAATACTGTCCATAGTCTTTTAAAAAATCCATATATGGAAACATCGGAGCCGGATTCTTGGTACAAAAACCAATCACATCCACCACATCCGGATGCAACCGATACCGGCTTACCTGGACCGGATTGTAAGGATTTCGCACGCACACAAATCCTTCTCTTAAACGATTTGCGAACCATTCGGCGTAAAATGCAGGAATATCCGTCCTCTGCCCTGTATTTATGATCACGCCGCCTCACCGCCTTTCCATCCGTTTCCTCTGCGTTTATATATAGCTGTTATTTTATCTTTTCTCCGGTTGTTGCACTGTATACGGGAGACGCAACAAACAACCGCTCCGTTTATATCTGTATCAGACGCTGCGATTATTTACAAAGGTCTTTTGATTTTATCCTTCATATCAATGACGTTCAGTCCATCATCACAAAAATGCCCGAACCCTGCTGTGTAATTGCCATAGTCATTAGAGGCTGCAACTTTCGATGAGATTATACAAAGACTTACGGAGCAGCCAAAAAACAATCCAATAAGTAATGCAATTATTATCATGATATATCCTCCTGTTATGTTTTAAGTAAATGCGTGTTACACCATCATTATGTATCATCGTTCTCCTCTGTCTTTAACGAATCTGTCAGTGTCAGAAAGACCGGTCAGTATTGTACTGCGTTTAATCTGTCTCATAGTACTTAGCCCCTTTTGAAGGGAAAATGCACTTATAATAACCATCAGACCTAAAGTTTTAATACCGTTTTTATCTTCAACCAACATTTGCAGAGCTGCAAATGCAAAAAAAGTTGCAATTACGGTAATTATTGTTGCTAATATACCGAATCTTACAATGGCTTTTGATCGGTCATAAGGAATACCACCTACTATCTTCCCGGTCTGTCCGTTAACCATCAGGGTGTATGGAACATCCTCATAGCGTAAAGTAAGAAACCATGCCGGGAACATGGCATAATGTGTGCCATTAATTCTGTGTTCGGGATCGTTCTTTATAAGTGAAATACTGTTTGCCGGGATTGTGCAGCTCACTCTGGAATCGAACATTTCCTTTGCTCTTGAAATTGCAAGATACTCTAACTGTGAAGATTTCATATCATAGCAATCCGCATAGAATCCGGACAGATACTCAAGAGAAAAATCCCTGATGCCATCGGTATCATATGGTTCGAGACGTTGTGACATATCGTCGTTTAACTGTTTTGATGCATCCAAGGAAATCATTGAGAATTCGCAATCAGCATTGCGGTAATAGTAATAAGTGTGCGAATGCTTTCCATGCTTAACTATACCCTTAAGATATTGCCTGTCATGATAGTATACGTCATAAAGCCAGAAAGGGACGTAGATGCCTCTGACTCTTTCTATCTCAAAATTCTTGATGGAATCCGGCACATAGGATCCTTTGTTGAGTCTTTCACGGATAAGTGATATTGCCTTATCTTTGCTTACGGAAAACGGAATAATGTATTCCGGTTTTTTCCGGGAAGCAATACGGGAAAATACAACTGTCGGCTGACCGCAGAAGGAACAGAAGGTCGAAGGCCTCGTTGTCATTGACAGCAATCTCTGCACCGCATGAGGTACAGGTATATATTCTGCACTCCATCATTTCTTCCGGATTATTATAATCGGTATTTTCAGAGACATCAGTATGGTCATATACAGGATAATCAAAGTCCCTGTAAGGATTAAAGAATGGTCGTGGATTTTTATTCAAATTCTGTTCAGAAGAATTTAGTTCCTTCTCTCCACGGGTTTGAAAGTCATCTGCCAGTTCGTAAAGTTCAAAGAGGTTTCCACAGGCTTCACATTTCATTTTACCTGATTCCGGGTCAAACATAAGAGCGGCGCCACATGTTGGGCAGTCGATTATCATAGCTATATCTCCTTATCTGAATAAATTTTTCTACCTTTCAGGATCTCGTTCGTAGCATTTCTATGACTTTATCATAATGATCCTGCTGGTGCGGAAATGTACAGTTTGTGCACACCTTTATGGCTCGTCCTTCCTTTTCTATGTAGCTTGGATTTCCCGGACAATGCTCTATGTGATACAAGGGACAATAGCAGAACAAACAGTTTAAGTTCTCCAATCCTTCATGACAAGGATAATACTGACATTCTTTATTTTCAAAGAAACGATATGAATTTTGCATCTATACCGGCTCCTTTCTTTTTTATACGCCTCGGTCTTTTATTTCACAAATTTCATGCCCTGTTTGCAGGTCATGATTACCTCTTTCACCTGCCCCGGCGTCTCTCCGTCCAGGTGTATCCACTGCGGTCTCTCCGTTACCACCCGTATTTTACGGGAGCGATACACTGCTATATTGGAAAACAATAAATGTTTCTTCCAATACACCATCAATACTTCTAACAACTGTTTCCCGATGAATGCCCCTTTTGCAAGACAAATATCCAACTGTCCGTCACACGGATCCGCATTCGGGCAAAACGGTACTCCGCCGCCCTCCTTTTCATGAATCATTCCAACCGCAAAGAACAGATTGCGGACACGAATCGGCTTTCTGTCATCCATGTATATTTTTGCCCTTGTATTGTTCCTGGTAAAGATCTGTTTTATCCCGATCATTGCATAGACAAGCTTTCCGAGATGAAACACATTCAAAGTCTTTTTAAGACGGCTACGGCTTACTTCCTCACAGATATCCGCATCATACCCGATACCGCTGCTTATTATAAATCTGCGTCTTATCCGCTGTCCTCCGGTCGTTCTATACTCTGCCACTCCGTAGTCTAACACCAATTCCTCCGGCGTCTCCAACAGATGCAACAGTGCTTTTTCAGGGCTCTTGTCCACTCCTGCATTTCTGGCAAAATCATTTCCCGAGCCGACGCGGATCACAGATAATTTCGTATGCTCCATATCCTCTATGGAATTGAGTACCAGATTGAGAGTTCCGTCCCCACCGAGCACAACGATATGGATATCCTGTTGCACGTTCTCTTCCTGCATCTTTGATACATCAGTTTCTTCCGGGACATCATTTAGGGATACCGGTACTTTCCTGCGCGTCAGAGTCTTTACATAGGTGACTAAATCCTCTTTCTCCCGCAATGCGATCAGAGTGTATTCCACATTGTGTTCTTTCAATATCGGTTTAATTTTCTTCCATACCTGACTTCCCATACCGGATGAAGCGGTGGGATTCAATACAAAATAATACATAATATTCCTCTTCTTACCATTTTATCACTTCGCCTGTCGGCTTTATGTCTTTTTCGCATTATGTCGGTTCGTGCAAGCACGACCGCCGCAATGCTCATTTTATCACGTCATTACATCAAAGGGGCGGCCAGTCTCGCAACCCTTCCGGTCAATTTAGTAAAAAGTTTCTCCTTCCTGATGGTATCAAACGTAACCTCACGGCACTTTGCAAGCGTCTCCTGAAAATCTTCTTCCATATCTGCAATGCAACTTGTCTGATAAAGATAGGTTGCGCACTCAAAATGATGGTACAAGCTCCTATAATCCAGATTGATGGTGCCCACAGTACCCTTTATGTCATCACTGACAAACACCTTGGCATGAACAAATCCGGGGGTATATTCATAAAGTTTCACACCGGAATCAACGATTTCATAAAAGTATGATTTGGCCAGTGCATTGGTGACCTTCTTATCCGGTATTCCCGGAAGAATAATCTTTACATCTACTCCTCGCTCTGCCGCAAATTTGAGTGCCGTTTTCATTTCACCATCGAGAATCAGATACGGTGTCATGATATGCACATAATCATTTGCCTTGTAAAGAATATCCATATACACATTTTCACCCACTTTATCCGCATCCATTGGAGAGTCTGCATAAGGCATGACATATCCCTTCAAAGGAACTCCCTCATCTGTTTGATTGGAATCACCCAAACTCCTGTCGAAAGAATCCTCAGATGCAGCAGGCGGTTCGATCAGTCTGCAATAGTCCTCTCTAGTCAAATTCACTTCTTTCTCAGTCACATTCCACATTTGAAGAAACATAAGGGCAAAACTCTCTGCCGCCTTACCTTCCAGCATAATCGCAGTATCTTTCCAGTGACCGTATTTTTGCTTGCGATTGATATATTCATCTGCCAGATTGACTCCGCCATTAAATGCTACGCGACCATCAATGACTAAAATCTTTCTATGATCCCTATAATTAAAATACGTAGAAACCAAAGGCATAAGTGGTGAAAACATCTTACTCCGAATGCCAAGTTTTTCCAAACGCTTTGTATAATCATGCGGAAGTGTGGTTATCTCGCATGTACCGTCATACATAACTCTGACATCCACACCTGCCTTTGCTTTTTCTGCGAGGATTTCAAGAATCTTCCCCCACATATATCCCTCTTCCAGAATAAAATATTCCAAATAGATATATTTTTCCGCCTTGGATAACTCGACTAACAGTCTTTCGAATTTATCTTCTCCCAAAGGAAAATAGGTTACATCCGTATTGTCATAGACCGGATAACATCCCTGTCGATTGACATATTTGCAAAGTTCTGCTGTACCGGAGCGATCTTGCGCAAGGTAATCTATCAAATCCTCAGATTGTGTGATCACATCCTTCGAATCACGGACAATCTCCTTTAACCGCTTACTGAAACCGGTATACCCCAATTCCTGTTTTGTAAATACAAGAAAAATAGCACCCGGCAACGGAACAACAGTCAGAATCATCATCCACGTAAGCTTTGCAGATGCATCCATACTACTGTTAAACAGGTAAATGACCATAATAATCAAAAAACCCGTCTGAATCACTTGAAAATGCGGCAAAAATTGAGCAAACTTGGCAAAGACAGAATAGATAATCGCAATCTGTAAAATAATCAGTGACAGGATAACAAAAAATCTGCTGAATATCAGTCTTAACAGACCTTTCTTTTTCGGTTTTGCCAATCTCATAACTTCATGTTCGCGTTTTCTCATCTTTCCCATTCTCTTTCATGTGTAGTGTAATAACCGTCAGTTCCTTCATTTTCCAATGCCTGCTCTGCTGCCTCTAAAGAAGCATATCCATACAACAATGCCGTATTCGTCATAATTTTCCTTGCGAGATTTTCTCCGTTTTTGTTCAATTCGACAATCCAGTTTCCATATAATCCGAGTGTGCGGTCTGAGTAGGTCAGAAGTTCACCCTTTAAATATGTCTCATAGGATGTATTATACGGAGTATCTGTAGATGAACGAATACTTCTTGCATTACCTGCCATATTCGGATATTTACTTGCGAATTCCTCCATCCACTCCACCTGAATCTCAGCAATTTGATTCACAATGGCACGTTTTTTCTCTGAGCAGATAGGAAATTGATCTTTGATGGCCTCATACTCCTCCGGTACAGTGAATTCCATCATTCGTCCGTATTTTTCCGTGATAAGATTCCAATTCCTATCATTTGCCTCCACAAAATCCACATAGTAACTCTCAAGCAGATTCTCCGGCCATGCCAAATACTGACTCTTCCGCATCACCGAAAAAGTATTGAAATCATTTTGACATTCTGCTCTTCCGCCTTGATTTTCCACTTTATCAAAAGCATTCCATTCCAATTTCACAATCGCATCTACAAGTTCTTCTTTGTTCATAATTCATGCCTCCTTGAGCCATTATATCATTATCTTAACGGAGCAGATACGGAATATGCTCCTCCAGATATACCACTTCTTTTTCGGTCAATTTCTCTTCCTTTAGCAAAATGACGATTGCTTTCGCAATGATTTCAATCTTTTGAAGGACTTCATCCTCCGTATTGTCTTTTCCGATCCAGTCCACCGGCTCTCTTTTTTGATAAGAAGCAATATCCGGCTGCGTCTTCAGCAACGCTTTCCATTCTGCCATGATATCCTGTCCCTTTTCCAGGGTATTTGCCTCCCGAAATCTCCATTTGGCATGAGGGACATACACCCGGTTGATCAGGAATAAAAATGAGAGCACTTCCTCCTCAAAGGAATGCAGCATCAAAATCCCGCTATTGAGATCATGCCGTTTCATCATTCGCTGATAATTGTACTGTCCTGACTGACAGATATTACCCAATGTCTGCGCCAGTTTTCGTCTGCGGATATGTTCCGGATATCCCTTTTTCAGATTACGATAAATGATACCAAAGACGTTATCTTCTCCCGCAAACAACATACCATTCGTAACGGTCTTCAGTTGCCAGTCCTCTGCCCTGAGCCAGGCATCATCCGGCAGGGTATGCATCTGCATCAGAAAGACAATCTCCTCTTCCCGCAATCCAAGTATGCGGCCAAAGAAATCTTCTATCTTGATCACTCCGTTTCTCGGCGCCTCTTTGATAGGATTGGGTCTTGTAAATCCACGGAATTCCATTGGAAGACTGTCGTATGCCTGTTCCAGTTCTCTTCCATAAACCGCATACTGCTCTCTCGTTACAAAAATGCAAAAACCCGGACCGAAATCATGATCTTTCGATACGATATCGTCATAGCCAAAACATTCGGAACCCTCCCCCACCTTGCCAAATGTAAATTGTGCAAGTATAGTATCGAAGTGATTGCGAAGCGCCTCCAGATTCTCCTCATAATAATCAGATGCAATCTTAAGACCATTCAATGCATCCGGTTTCCCCGCTTTTTCGTATGCCAACTGCAAATTGGAAAGAATCCGGAAATATGCATGCGTGATACCTACATGACGTTTGAGTGCAAGCATCGCCTGCTCGTAATACGTAATTGCCTTCTCATAATCTGTTTCCGCAAACGAAACGTCTCCCGCCACAGATAAAGCAGCACTGTAATGATAGTCCTCTTTCAAATCATTATCGTGAAATACTGCCAGGCTGTTCTCCGATGCTTCCTTCGCCTTTGGGAGTTCTCCTTCCCGTACATAGGATGCTGCCAGATTGGCATAGGTCACTCCTTGTTCCACGATTGCTTCCGGATGATCTTTTACAATTTGCAACGCTGACAAAAGAGCTTCACTTGCATCCGAAAAGCGTCCCATCTCCTGATAAAGCAGTGAAAGATTATTATAGAGACTCGCATATCGATAATCCTTCCGGTCAAGTATCTGCTCATAGATTTCGATCGTCTTCCGGTAATAAAAAAGGGAGTCCTCCAATCTGCCCGATGCCCGATACGCATTGGCGATGTTCAGACAACTGGTTCCGTAATGTACCGTACCGGCAAGGCCTGCCTTTTCCATGAACGGCAATAATTTACCGCAATAGGCCTCCGCCTTATCATACTGAGACGTATCCCTGTAATAACCGATCAACTCATTGATGATCGTAATTGCACTTCCGGTATCGTGTTCCAGCAGGGCCTGCTCCAGATTTGACGACAAATATTCTTCTATTTTTTCACTTTCCCGTCTGGCAAATAATTGATCCAGCCCTTCTATCACTTTTTGTATATCCAAACCTATATCCTCCATATAACATGTACGCATTCCTTCATGCTGTCCTCAGCTTTTCCTGTCCTTTTCGGATTCCGGATGCAAAAGGCTTATCTGTCTTTGTGTGATTTATGCATTCTCCTGCAGATATTTCACAATGTCTTCTTCACTGTACATATCATCCTTATAGCCCGCAGCTACAACCACAACCGTCACTCCCAGTTCCAATGCAGCTTCCAGCTTTTCTAAAAATCCGCTTGTGATCCCAAGATCCTTCATAACCAAATAATGAATATTAAAGTCTTTTAACATGGTATAGTTCATCATCTTTGAAAACGGTCCATCCATTCCGATCAGATGTCTATGCTTTATTCCAAGATTCTCGCAGGCTTTTATCACCCTACTGTGTGACATCACTCTGGAATACACTCTTTCTTCAAAATTATCGAGTTTTGTGTATTCATAGATTTCCAACGCACCGGTGGTAGTCAGAATGTTACCCTCGGTCTCATTCAAATAATCAACTGCAGCCTTCACGCTTTCCACGATAATAATCCGATCCGAATTACGACTCCGATCCAATTCTCCGGGAATCAACAATTCTCCTCTGGTTGCCAACTCCTGAATCGCTGCTAATTCCCCTTTTACAGCCAGTTCTCCCTTTACAGAGAGTTCTCCCTTTACGGCTAAACCGGTACGCGGGATGGCAAGTTCTTTGTTTTCCCGCACGATCATCTCTTTTTTATCCTGGTTTGTCTCAGTCTTTTTTTCATCCGTTTGTTCGGATTTCTTTTCTTCTTTTGCCTGTATATCATTCTTTTTCTTTCTGCTCATATCCGGTAACCTCCTGCATGATCCATGTAACATTATTACCTAAAATTATATCCATTTCTCCGTTATTTCGCAACATTTTCTTGTATTCAAGTCTCGCTCGCGAGACTTGGCGCCGGATTTGTGACCGCTTTAGCGGTCTTCCTCTGCAGATCCGTGCGCATCCTCGCGGAGCGTATACCTCAGACGGGGATTGAACCCCGCCTGAGATAAGTTTGTTGCCCCTGCCTTCATTCTTCTTAGAGGCGGGGCATCTTCGTCTGAGATATAAAATGCCCGACCGAATTTCTCCGATCAGGCATATGGTCGTATTATTTATTTCTTCGTAATATATCCCTGTGCTTTCAATAACTCTGCACAAAGTACAGCTCCTCCGGCAGCACCGCGAACGGTATTATGTGAAAGTCCGACAAACTTCCAGTCATAAACACTGTCCTCACGAATACGACCTACTGATATTCCCATACCGTTTTCATAGTCGACATCCAGATTTACCTGAGGACGGTTATCCTCTTCCAGATACTGAATGAATTGTTTCGGCGCACTCGGAAGTCCCAGTTCCTGCGGAACTCCTTTGAATTCTACTAATTTCTGAATCAGTTGTTCCTTGGTCGGCTGTTTCTTAAACTTGACAAATACAGCGGCAGTGTGACCATTTAGAACCGGTACACGGATACACTGACATGTGATCACAGGTCCCTCAGCCGGAACGATTTCGCCCTTTTCTTCATCGATATGTCCCCAGATTCGAAGTGGTTCCTTTTCTGACTTCTCTTCTTCCCCTCCGATATACGGGATAATGTTACCGACCATTTCCGGCCAATCCTTAAAAGTCTTTCCTGCACCGGAGATTGCCTGATAAGTCGTTGCTACTACCTCATATGGTTCAAACTCTTTCCACGCGGTTAGAACCGGTGCATAACTCTGGATAGAGCAGTTTGGCTTAACAGCGACAAAACCACGCGTTGTTCCGAGTCTCTTCTTCTGGAACTCAATCACATTCATGTGCTCCGGATTGATCTCCGGTACAACCATCGGTACATCCGGTGTCCATCTGTGAGCAGAATTGTTGGAAACAACCGGTGTTTCCGTCTTGGCATAAGCCTCCTCGATTGCCTTGATCTCATCCTTCGTCATATCCACCGCACTGAATACAAAATCAACCGTAGAGGCAACTTCTTCTACTTCATTGACATTATGTACGATCAGTTTCTTAACCGCTTCCGGCATTGGTGTATCCATCTTCCATCTGTCTCCGACTGCCTCTTCATACGTCTTGCCGGCACTTCTCGGGCTTGCTGCAATTGTAGTTACCTCAAACCACGGATGATTCTCCAACAACGCTATAAATCTCTGTCCTACCATACCGGTACCACCAAGGATACCTACCTTTAACTTATCACTCATTTTAACAAACTCCTATTTTTTTAAATTGCTCTTACTTTGACAACTCCCTCAATTGCGGCTAAATCCTTCTTGATATCCTCGGAAACCAAAGCTTCCACATCCAAAACAGTATATGCCCAATCTCCTTTTGACTTGCTTACCATATTCTCAATGTTGATAGACTTCTTTGCGAAGACACCGGTAAATTTGGTGAGCATATCCGGAATATTCTGATGACAGATTGTCACTCTTGCCACGGTAGAGCAGATACCGGCATCACATGTCGGATAGTTTACGGAATTCTTGATATTACCGTTCTCGATAAAATCACGAATCTGTTTTACTGCCATAACTGCACAGTTATCTTCTGACTCCGCTGTCGATGCTCCCAAATGCGGTAAGGTGATCACATTTCCAACTCCTGCAATGTCCGGATTCGGGAAATCGGTTACATATTTCGCTATTTTACCGGAAGCAAGTGCCTCTTTCATATCCTCATCATTGACCAAAGTATCTCTTGAGAAGTTCAGTATTCTTGTACCGTCCTTCATAAGAGCAAATGCGTCTTTGTTGAGCATTCCAATAGTGTTTGGAAGTGCAGGCACATGAATCGTGATATAATCACACTCTTTGTAAATCTCTTCTACATTGGTAATGTGCTTGATATGACGGGAAAGAGACCAAGCTGCATCCACTGAAACAAACGGATCATATCCATATACATCCATTCCAAGACGAAATGCAATATTTGCCACCTTTGCACCGATTGCGCCAAGACCGATTACACCTAATTTCTTTCCGGAAATCTCGTTACCGGCATAAGCCTTTTTCTGTTTTTCCACCTTTTTTGCAATGTCCGGATCTGCGGCATTCGCCTTTACCCAGTTGTATCCGCCGACTAAATCACGGGAAGCAAGTAACAATCCCGCAACCACAAGCTCTTTTACACCATTTGCATTTGCACCCGGTGTATTGAATACAACAATACCCTTTTCCGCACAATCCTCTAACGGAATATTGTTGACTCCCGCACCCGCTCTTGCAATTGCGAGCAGACTGTCAGGAAGCTCCAAATCATGCATAGATGCGGAACGCACCAGCACTGCGTCAGCCTGATCTAAATTTTCTACGATTTCATATTCTTTAGAGAACAAATCAAGACCACATGCAGCAATCGGATTCAAACAATTAATTTTTGCCATAGTATACACTCCTTTTTTCTTAAATAATTCTGTTCCTTCTCAGACTAATTATTATTTGCCTCAAATTCTTTCATGAACTCAACCAGTTTCTCAACACCTTCGATCGGCATTGCATTGTAGATAGAAGCGCGCATACCACCAACGGTTCTGTGTCCTTTTAAGTTGACAAATCCGGCTGCAGTAGCTTCTTTTACGAATTTGGCATCCAGTTCCTCATCGCCGGTCACAAACGGAACATTCATCAAAGAACGGTCTTCCTTTACTACGGTTCCCTTGAACAACTTGGAAGAATCAAGGAAATCATAAAGGATTGCTGCCTTCTTCTCGTTGTGAACCTTCATAGCCTCTAATCCGCCCATTTCTTTTACCCATTTGAACACCTTACCGCAAATGTAGATGCCATAAGCAGGAGGTGTGTTGTAAAGAGAACCTGCGTCTGCCTGTGTCTTATACTTGAGCATGGTCGGTGTACCCTCTAATACATCATCTGTGATCAGGTCTTCACGAATGATCACAACAACCACGCCGGCCGGTCCCACATTTTTCTGAACGCCGAAGTAGATCAGACCGTAATCCTCTACGTTTACCGGCTGGGATAAGATATCGGAAGACATATCTGCTACTAAGATCTTACCCTTTGTATTCGGAAGCTTCTTATAGGTTGTTCCGTAGATGGTATTGTTATGACAGATGTATACATAGTCTGCATCGTCGTCAATCTCTAAATCGCTGCAATCCGGAATATAAGAGAATGTCTTGTCAGCAGAGGAAGCGATTGCCTTTGCATTGCCGTATTTCTTTGCTTCTTCATACGCCTTCTTTGCCCACTGTCCGGTGATAATGTAATCTGCCACACCATTCTTCATCAAGTTCATCGGAATCGCTGCAAACTGCTGGGATGCTCCTCCCTGTAAGAATAACACCTTATAGCTATCCGGAATCTTTAACAGATCTCTCAGATCCTGCTCAGCCGTCTCGATGATCTCCTCAAATGCCTTTGAACGATGGCTCATCTCCATAACGCTCATTCCTGTACCGTTGTAATTAAGCATCTCGTCTGCTGCCTCTTTTAACACTGCCTCCGGTAACACAGATGGTCCTGCTGAAAAATTGTAAACTCTTTCCATTGTTTTTCCTCCTAATATATTGTTTCGTGAATGGTTTACTGCAAAATGCTTCCTACGGATTGTCTGTTACATCTATACAATCCTTTCTTGTATTCGCATTCTCATGTCGATTGGTTTCGTTTTGTTCTTATTTACCCAGATCTTCCTCTGAGAAACAGGTAGAGATTGGTTGTCCAGCCGCTACCATAGGCCATACCTTGTCATCCTCTCCGATCTGTGCATCGATAACACACGGTCTTCCTGAATCAAGTGCCTTTTTAAATGCGTCTTCAAATTCTTCAAGCGTGGTTGCTTTAAATGCCAACGCTCCCATACCTTCCGATACTTTGACAAAATCAACGGCATCGTCCAATACCGTGTTGGAATAGCGCTTGTCATAGAACAATGTCTGCCACTGGCGAACCATTCCCAACACATGGTTATTGAGAACGACCTGAATGATCGGAATGTTGTAACGAGCTGCTGTTGCAATCTCATTCATATTCATACGGAAACATCCGTCACCGGCAATATTGACAACCACTTTGTCTCTTCTTCCGACTTTGGCTCCGATGGAAGCTCCGAGTCCATATCCCATTGTTCCAAGACCGCCGGATGTGAGCAATTGTCTCGGCTCCTTAAACTTGTATGTCTGTGCAGCCCACATCTGATGCTGTCCGACATCGGTGGTGATGATCGCATCCCCTTTTGTCAATTCGTAAATCTTGGCAATCGCAGTCGGACCGGTAAGAATATCTTTGACGTATGTATCCGGATACTTGCGCTCCAACTCTGCGATTTCCTCAAGCCATTCTTTGTTGTCCTTCTGCTCTACTTTCTGATTCAATTGTTTTAATATTTCTTTGGCGTCTCCGACAATGCTTGCATCTACAATAATGTTTTTGTTGATCTCGGCTGCATCCACATCGATTTGAACGATCTTTGCATCATTTGCAAACTTCTTCGCATTGCCGATCACGCGATCAGAGAAACGTGCGCCAACCACAATCAGAAGATCGGAAGCTGTTACCCCAAAATTGGATGTCTTTGTACCGTGCATACCGATCATGCCGGTATAATGCGGGTCGTTTCCATCTATCACACCCTTACCCATCAGTGTATCACAAACCGGTGCATCCACCAGTTTTACAAAAGTTCTGAGCTCCTCATATGCATCAGCGGCAACTGCTCCGCCGCCAACCATGATATACGGTTTCTTTGCATGTTTGATCATTTTAACCACTCTGTCAATATCGGATTCTTTAATCGTATCCGTAACCGGAATGATCTCCTCCGGCTTCTTATACTCATAATCCGCCAAATTTGATGTCACATCCTTCGTAATGTCCACCAATACCGGCCCCGGTCTGCCTGACTTTGCAATCTTAAATGCACGGCGAAGCGTGTCCGCCAATTCATGCACGTTCTTTACAATAAAGCTGTGCTTGGTAATCGGCATAACTACACCGGCAATATCGATTTCCTGAAAAGAATCCTTACCCAATAAGGAAACTCCTACGTTAGCTGTGATTGCAACAAGTGGAATCGAATCCATATATGCGGTCGCAATACCGGTTACCAGATTCGTAGCCCCCGGTCCCGATGTCGCCATACAAACTCCAACCTTACCGGTTGCTCTGGCATAACCATCTGCCGCATGAGAGGCTCCCTGCTCATGAGAAGTCAATACATGAGTAATCTCGTCTTGATGTTTATAAAGAGCATCGTAGACATTCAATATGGTTCCTCCCGGATAACCAAATACCGTGTCGACACCCTGTTCTTTTAAACATTCAATTACAATTTCCGAACCTGTCAACTGTTTCATATCATAATCTCCTTAATTAATGTTATCCAATCCTTAAAGTTCCCTACAATAATATATCTTTTTTATATGATTTGTAAAGCATATATTGAATTTTTTCTGTTTTTTCCAATTATTGTAACTCTAAGACAGCTCCACGGTTACCGGATGTTACCATCTTTGCATATCTTGCAAGGTATCCGGTTGTCACCTTCGGCTCTCTCGGCGTCCATGCCTCTCTTCTTCCGGCAAGCTCTTCCTCGCTGACTTTTAAGTTAATGGCATAATTGTCGATGTCAATTTCAATGATATCGCCTTCTTCCACGAGAGCGATCGGGCCTCCCACTGCTGCCTCCGGAGAAACATGACCGATGGAAGCACCACGGCTCGCACCTGAAAAACGTCCGTCCGTAATAAGCGCTACCGTACTTCCAAGACCCATTCCGGCAATGGCAGAGGTTGGATTCAACATCTCACGCATACCCGGACCTCCCTTCGGTCCCTCATAGCGGATGACAACGACATCGCCATCCACGATCTTGCCACCCTTGATGGCTGCGATTGCGTCCTCTTCGGAATCGAATACTCTTGCCGGTCCTTCGTGCTTCAACATCTCCGGCACAACCGCAGAACGCTTTACAACCGAACCGTCCGGTGCCAGATTACCCTTTAATACCGCAAGTCCGCCGGTCTTGGTATATGGATTGTCAACCGGACGGATCACCTCAGGATCTCTGTTTACCGCATTGGCAACAGCCTCTCCGATCGTCTTTCCGGTCACCGTCATACAATCCGGATTGATCAGTCCGATATCTAAAAGCTCTTTGATCACGGCATAGACACCACCGGCTTCATTTAAGTCTTCCATATAAGTAGGCCCTGCCGGTGCAAGATGACAAAGGTTCGGCGTCTTCTCACTGATCGGATTGGCAAAGGAAATATCAAAGTCAAAACCGATCTCGTGTGCGATTGCCGGCAGATGAAGCATGGAGTTTGTGGAACATCCGAGTGCCATATCCACGGTCAACGCATTTAAGATTGCTTCCTTGGTAATGATATCTCTCGGACGGATATCTTTCTTTAACATATCCATAACGGCATATCCTGCGCGCTTTGCAAGCTGGATTCTCTCAGAATATACAGCCGGAATCGTTCCGTTACCCGGAAGTCCCATACCGAGTGCTTCCGTCAGACAGTTCATGGAGTTTGCCGTATACATACCGGAGCAGGAACCGCAAGTCGGGCAGATCTTTCTCTCATATTCGGTTACATCCTCCTCTGTGATCTTACCGGCAGTGTATTCTCCCACTGCTTCAAACATAGAAGAAAGGCTTCTCTTTCTTCCTTTTACATGTCCGGCAAGCATCGGTCCGCCGGATACAAATACAGTCGGGACATTGACTCTGGCTGCTGCCATCAGAAGTCCCGGAACATTCTTGTCACAGTTCGGGATCATGACCAGTGCGTCAAACTGATGTGCAATTGCCATAGCCTCTGTGGAATCTGCGATCAGATCTCTCGTCACAAGGGAATATTTCATTCCGATGTGTCCCATTGCTATACCGTCGCACACTGCGATTGCCGGAAACATAACCGGTACACCGCCAGCCTCGGCAACACCGAGTTTTACTGCTTCGGTGATCTTGTCCAGATTGATGTGACCCGGAACGATCTCATTGTAGGAGCTTACGATTCCCACAATCGGTTTTTTCATCTCTTCGCTCGTCATTCCTATGGCATTGAGTAAGGA